>NZ_JBNCKT010000003.1:0-140643 GCF_049841675.1 Micromonospora sp. DT4 | reverse complement strand
CGGATCCTGCACCGGCTGGTCGAAGCATTCACCACCATCGCCCTTGTCTGGGCCGACGGCGGGTACGCCAACAGCATTGACTCCACCCTGGTGAGCTGGGCGAAAGACAGACTCGGGATCCTGCTGGAGATCGTGAAACGCACCGACGATGTCAAGGGCTTCAAGGTCCTGCCTCGCAGGTGGGTGGTGGAGAGGACGTTGGGTTGGCTGGTGCGCAACCGGCGCCTGGCCCGGGACTACGAACGGCTGACCGCCAACTCGGAGGCCATGATCAAGGTCGCGATGATTCGACTCATGACGATACGTCTGGCCTGCCAGGCGACTCGTTGGAACAACGCTACCGAGCGCGAAGCCGCCCGACGCATCAACGCCGAACGACTTCTCACTGCGTAGCCGTCCAGTTACCCGACAGTCTCTAAGACGCCTCGACGCTTTCTGTCGTCCGGGTCACGACGACCGATACGGAAAACCTCGCCGTGGCAGGCTGACAGGCATGGCAACGACAGCGCGTGTACGTGCGCCGGAACTCCGGGGCCGACAGTGGCTTAATACGGGTGGACAAAACCTGACATTGCGTGACCTTCGAGGTCGCTGCGTCTTGTTAGATTTCTGGACCTTCTGTTGCATCAACTGCCTCCACGTACTCGACGAACTCCGCCCGCTGGAGGAGAAGTACGGCGACGTGCTGGTGGTGATCGGCGTGCACTCGCCGAAGTTCGAGCACGAGAAGGACGCCGACGCGCTGGTCGCCGCCGTCGAGCGGTACGGCGTGCACCACCCCGTACTCGACGATCCCGAGCTGGACATGTGGCAGCAGTACGCGGCCCGCGCCTGGCCGACCCTCTCGGTGATCGACCCCGAGGGGTACGTGGTGGCCACGATGGCCGGCGAGGGTCACGCCGAGGGTCTGGCCCGGCTGATCGACGAACTGATCGCCACCCACGAGGCCAAGGGCACCCTGCACCGGGGCGACGGGCCGTACGTCCCGCCGCCGCCGCCGGAGACGGCGCTGCGCTTCCCGGGCAAGGCGGCGCTGCTACCGGACGGCAACCTGCTGGTCTCCGACTCGGCGCGGCACTCGCTGGTCGAGGTGGCCCCGGACGGCGAGACGCTGGTACGCCGGATCGGCTCGGGCGAGCGGGGTCGGGCCGACGGGCCCGTCGGCTCGGCGACCTTCTCCGAGCCACAGGGTCTGTGCCTGCTGCCCACGCACGTCGCCGAGGTGGCCGGTTACGACCTGGTGGTCGCCGACACCGTCAACCACCTCCTGCGCGGCGTACGGCTGGAGTCCGGCGAGGTGGTCACCGTGGCCGGCAGCGGGCGGCAGTGGCGAGCCTCGGTCGACGACCACGCCCACGACGCGCTCTCGGTGGACCTCTCCTCCCCGTGGGACCTGGCCTGGTACGACGACAAGCTGATCATCGCGATGGCGGGTATCCACCAGCTCTGGTGGTTCGACCCGATCAAGCGGACCGCCGGCATGTACGCGGGCACCACCGTCGAGGCGCTGCGTGACGGGCCGCTGGCCGAGGCGTGGATGGCGCAGCCGTCGGGGCTCTCCGTCTCGGCCGACGGCTCCCGGCTCTGGGTGGCCGACAGCGAGACCAGCGCGATCCGGTACGTCGAGAACGGGGTGCTGGGAACCGCCGTCGGGCAGGGCCTGTTCGACTTCGGGCACGTGGACGGGCCGGCCGAATCGGCGCTGCTCCAGCACCCGCTGGGTGTGTGTGCGCTGCCGGACGGCTCGGTGCTGATCGCGGACACGTACAACGGCGCGGTCCGCCGCTTCGACCCGGCCAGCAACCAGGTGTCCACGGTCGCGGACGGGTTGGCGGAGCCGAGCGACCTGGTGCTCACCCCGTCCGGTGAGGTGCTGGTGGTGGAGTCCGCCGCGCACCGGCTGACCCGACTCGCGCCCGGCGCGCTGTCTGCGGCTGGCGCGAGCACGGTGGACGGCCCCCGGCACCGTACCGAGCGCAAGCCAACCGACGTGGCGGCGGGCGAGGTCACGCTGGACATCGTCTTCACCCCGGCGCCGGGGCAGAAGCTCGACGAGACGTTCGGGCCGTCGACCCGGCTGGTGGTGTCGGCGTCCCCGCCGGAGCTGCTGCTGGACGGCGCCGGCACCGGCACCGAACTGTCCCGCCGGCTGGTGCTCAACGCCGAGGTGACCGGCGGGGTACTCCAGGTCACGGCCCAGGCGGCGACCTGCGACGCGGACGTCGAGCACGCGGCCTGCCATCTGACCCGGCAGGACTGGGGGGTTCCGGTGCGGGTGGTCGACGGTACCGCGACCCGGCTTCCCCTGGTGCTGCGCGGCCTCGACGCGTAGCGCAGCGGGCTCGATGCCCGGCGCTCAGGCGAACGGGGCCAGGGTGACTCCGGCGTCGATCAGGCTGGCGCGAACCAGTTCGGTGGCGGAGACCGCCCCCGGAGTGTCGCCGTGTACGCAGATCGACTCGACGGGACAGGGGATCACGGTGCCGTCCACCGCCACGACGGTCCGTTCGGTGGCCATCCGCACCGCCCGGGTGGCCACCTCCTCCGGGTCGCTGATCAGCGCCCCGGGCGTGCCGCGCGGCACCAGCGACCCGTTGGGCAGGTAACCGCGGTCGGCGAAGGCTTCGGCGACCACCGGCAGGCCCGCGCCGACGGCGAGTTGGGCGAGCGTCGAGCCGGGCAGACAGAGCACCGGCAGTTCGGGGTCGTGGCCGCTGACGGCGGCGACCACCGCCGCCGCCTGGGACTCGTCGGTGGCGGCGGCGTGGTACAGCGCGCCATGCGGTTTGAGGTACCGCACTCGGGTGCGAAAGAGCCGGCAGAACGCGTCCAGGGCACCCAACTGGTAGGTGATTTCGTCGCGTAGCTCGGCGAAGTCGTACGCGATCCGCCGCCGGCCGAAGCCGGCCAGGTCCCGGTAGCCGACCTGCGCGCCCACCGCGACCCCGTGCCGTACCGCGCCCTCACAGACCCGTCGCATGGTGGACGGGTCACCGCCGTGAAAGCCGCAGGCCACGTTGGCGCTGGTCACCAGGGCGAGTAGCGCGTCGTCGTCGCCGAGCCGCCAGATGCCGAATCCTTCGCCCAGGTCAGCGTTGAGGTCCATGGAACCTGACGGTAGTACCTGGCCGGGCCTGCGCGAGCGGGGTCACGTCGGTGACCACCCCGATGACCGGATAACCGCCGGTGGTCGGATGGTCGGCGAGGAAGATCAGCGGTTGGCCGTCGGCCGGCACCTGCACCGCGCCGAGCACGATGCCCTCGCTGGGCAGTTCGCCGGCCACCGCGCGGGGCAGGGCCGCGCCGGCGAGCCGCGCGCCGACCCGGTTGCTGACCGGGCTCACGGTGTACGCGCTGCCGAACAGCCGGTCGAGCGCGGTCGGAGTGAACCAGTCGTCGCGGGGACCGAGGCGTACGCCCAGACGCAGTTCCGGCGCGGGGGTCACGCCGATGGTCACGTCCACCGGCGCGGGCTCCCCGGTCGGCGGGCCGAGCGGAAGACGGTCGCCGTCGCGCAGCGGGGCCGGACCGAGCCCGGAGAGGGTGTCGGTGGCCCGGCTGCCGAGCACCGCTGGCACGTCGATGCCGCCGGCCACGGCCAACCAGCTCCGTACGCCCCGACGGGCCGGGCCGACGCGCAGCACCGTACCGGCGGGCACGGTGAGCGGACGGCCGGTGTCACCCGCCCGCTCACCGGCCCGGACGGTCACCTCCGCGCCGGTGATGGCCACGGTGGTCGCGCGGGTCAGCCGCAGCGCGCAGCCGGTCAGGGTGATCTCCAGGCCGGCGGCCTCCTCGGTGTTGCCGACCAGCCGGTTGGCGAGCCGCAGGGCGGCCGGGTCGAGAGCGCCGGACCGGGGTACGCCGAGGTGCGCCCAGCCGGGCCGGCCGAGGTCCTGCACGGTGGTGAGCGCCCCGGCACGAAGCACCTCGATCTCGGCGTGACCTGTCATGTCGCCACCATCCGCACGCGGGTGCCGGGGCCGAGCCGGGCGGGCGGGTCGCTGTCGACGTCGAAGAGGGTCAGGTCGGTCCGGCCGACCAGCATCCAGCCGCCGGGGGACGGGCTGGGATAGATGCCGGCGTACGGGCCGGCCAGCGCGACCGAGCCGGCCGGCACCCGGGTGCGTGGGGTGGGCAGCCGGGGCAGCGCCAGCTCGGCGGGGAGCCCGGTCAGGTAGGGGAAGCCGGGGGCGAAGCCGCAGAACGCGACCCGGAACCGGGTGCCGGTCAGGCGGCGCAGCACCGCCGGCACGTCGACGCCCCAGTGGTCGGCGACGACCGACAAATCCGGCCCGTCGAACAGAACCGGAACGACGACCTCCGTGCCTGTCCCGTTCGTCGATCTTGCAGTTTCTGCTGTCGAAATGACCCGATCGCGCCGTTCTGTCGGGACAGAACGTGCAAGATCGGCGGGGTGGGAGGGGGCGGTTTCGCTCGCGGTCGCAGCGACCGTGGGTGCCCAGCGGGACAGCAGTGCGGCGGTGGCGGTGGGGTCCGGCAGTCCGTCGAGCAGGACGGTGCTGGCCGCCGGCACGATCTCCACGGCGTCCAACTCCCCGCCTTCGCGGCGTTGCCACAGCTCGGCACGCCAGGCCTCGACCAGGTCAGCCGCCTCGGACACGTCGGTGGAAGCGGTGCAGTCGATCAGAAGGGCGTGCGCCCCGACGGGCCGGATCCGCATCGGCCCATCTTCGCCGACAAACCCCGTCCCATCCCTCGCGACCTTGCGTCAGCGGCGGTGTTCACGGTTACGGTGCCAAGCGTCACCGGCATTACTACTTGAAAGTAACCTACGGTGTCGTAACCTAAGGCCGTGACCACTCCCGCCCCGCTTCGCCTGAAGCCGGTCGACATCGGCAAGCCCCGGATGCGCGGCTGGCTGCACACGTACGCCTTCTTCTTCGCCCTAGTCGCCGGCATCGTGCTCTGCTCGATCGCCGCCACCCGACCGGGGTGGGCACCCCTCGTGAGCTGCGCCATCTACAGCCTGACGGTCTGCGGGCTGTTCGGCACCAGCGCCCTCTACCACCGTCGGGTGTGGTCGGAGCGCGGCTACCAGGTGATGCGCCGGATGGACCACTGCATGATCTTCGTGTTCATTGCCGGCACGTACACCCCGCTCTGCACCATGCTGCTCTCGACCCGGCAGGCCACCATCATGTTGGCCCTGGTCTGGGGTGGGGCCCTGGGCGGTGTGGCGCTGAAGCTCGTCTGGCCGCATGCGCCGCGCTGGGTCTCCGCGCCGCTCTACCTGGCGCTCGGCTGGGTCGCGGTCGCCATGCTGCCGGATATCCTGCACGGCGGCGGCGTTACGGCGCTGGTCCTGCTGATCGTCGGTGGCGTCATCTACAGCGTCGGCGCGGTCTTCTACGCCCTGCGCCGGCCCAACCCGTGGCCGACGGTGTTCGGTCATCACGAGTTCTTCCACGCGTGCACGCTACTGGCGGCGCTGTGCCACCACGTCGCGATCTACTTCGCGCTGTTCGCCTGAGCAAGTTCGTGCCTGCGAGCCGTTGGACAGCGCGGACGCAACTGCTCCCGGCCGCCGTGGCGGCTTGGAGCGCAGGGTGGTCGAGCATCCTTTGCTCTGCTTCAATCCAGGAAACGTTCGGCGTCCGATAATCGGACAGCGCCTGTTTCCTCTACTGAAGCAGAGCAAAGGGCGCTTGCGGCAGTGCCTCCTCGCCGCCCGACGCGCCCGTGCTGCCACCGATGCCGCAGCACTGTCGCGCCGCGTAGACACGCGAGCCGGGGCCCCGCCACGCTTGCGGAACCCCGGAGTGCGCGGCGCGAGGAACCCCGGAGTGCGCGGCGCGAGGAACCCCGGAGTGCGCGACGCGAGGAATCAGACCGGACGACCCGGCCGACGCACCTCGCGGTACTCCCGCATGACCTGGTCGTCCTGGACCGGCACCACCCGGTCGACCACCGCGGCGTCCTCACGGACCGGCGGGGCGATCACGGTACGACGCCGGCTGTTCCAGAAGTAGAGGGTGACGAGCAGGCCGGCGACACCGGCGAGCATCAGCACCCAGCCGACCACGGCCAGGTTCAGCCATCCCAGGTCGGCCTCCACGGCGAATGCGAAGATCGCGCCCAGCGCGATCAGGAAGATGCTGCCACCAATGCCCATGTCTCGCTCCTCGGCTCTAACCTGGCGTACGGCCCGCCGCGGCCGTTGGTAGGGGGTGCGGCATCCCTGGACATACCCCGGCAGGGAGATCGCCAATCGGGCAAGCTGAGGGCATGACGGACAGCCACGCCGACACACGGACACTGGTGTTGCTCCGGCACGCGAAGGCCGAGCCGGGCAGCGAGGGTACGGACGATGCCCAGCGCCCGCTCAGTGCCCGCGGGCAGGCCGACGCGGCGGCGGCAGGTGCGTGGCTGGCCCACCACGACCTGCTGCCCGACGTGGTGATCTGCTCGACCGCCCGACGTACCCGCCAGACCTGGCACGGCGTGGCGATGGGGATGGCCGGTACGCCGCCGGAGGGCGGACCGACCGGTCCCCGCCCGAACGTGCGCTACGAGCCCGGCGCGTACGACGCCCACCCCGAGGAGCTGTTGGCGCTGGTCCGGACGGCTGACCCGGCGGCTCGGGTCGTGCTGCTGATCGCTCACAATCCGGGCGTCTCGCTGCTGTCCGCGTTCCTCGACCCCGAGACGGCGGACGAGGAGGGACTGCGGACCGCCGAGCTGGCGGTGCACCGCGGCACGGCCACCTGGACCCAGTGGGGCCGGAGCGGGGCGCCGATCGCCCAACGGCACACGGCACGCGGCTGAGCCACCCGCCGGACAGGACGGGTGGCTCAGGCGTACGTGCTCAGGACGGCGGCGCGGTCGGCGGCGGAGGGTCCGGCGGCGGAGGCATCATCGCCGTGGGGTGGGACAGCCGGTTCTCCTCCACGATGAGGGTCCGGGCGCGCTTGCGCCGGTCCTGCCAGAACCAGAGGGTGGTCAGCAGCACGGCCAGCCCGGCCAGGATGAACACCCAGCCGACCGCGCGCAGGTCGATCCACCAGACATTGGCCCGGATCGCGAAGGTCATGATCGCGCCGAGCGCGATGAGAAAGATGCCGCTTCCTACACCCATGTGCGCTGCACTCCCCCGTGCGGTGGCTCTGGGCGTTCCCTTTCGTGGTCGAGGCGGGTTACCCGCCACGGCGGCGGCATACCCGACCGGGGCTGGTGAATACCGCTGACCGTGCGAGTCCGCAGACGTGACGACGGCCGGCGGGGGCACAGGCCCTCGCCGGCCGTCGAGAGGGTGCCGGGTGGTGCGACCCGGAACCGCTCAGGCGTGCCGTGGCACGGTCAGAAGGCCTCCTCCGGGAGGTCCATGATGTCGAGGTCGGCGCCCTCGATGATCCGCCGGTCGGCGCCGATGCGCGGCAGCACCTCACGGGCGAAGAACCGGGCGGCGGCCACCTTGCCGGTGTAGAACGCCTTGTCGGTGCCGGAGACCTCGCCAGCGAGGGCCTTGAGCGCGACGTCGGCCTGCTTCTGGAGCAGCCAGCCGACCACCAGGTCACCGATCGCCAGCAGGAACCGGCGGCTGCTCAGGCCGACCTTGTAGAGCGCACGGGCGTCGCCGGCCTGCGCCTCGCCCAGCCAGCCGGTCAGCACGCCGAGGATGTTCTGGATCTCGGCCAGCGCCCTGCCGAGCGCCTGCCGCTCCTCCTTGAGCTGGCCGTTGCCCGCCTCGCTGGAGATGAACTCCTGGATCTCGCCGGACACCGCCATCAGCGCCTTGCCGTTGTCCCGCGCGATCTTGCGGAAGATCAGGTCCAGGCTCTGGATGGCGGTCGTGCCCTCGTACAAGGTGTCGATCTTGGCATCGCGGACGTACTGCTCCAGCGGGTAGTCCTGCAGGAAGCCGGACCCGCCGAAGGTCTGCAGAGCCTCGTGCCCGAGCAGCTCGTACGCCCGCTCCGAGCCGACGCCCTTGACCAGGGGCAGCAGCAGGTCGTTGACCCGCTTGGCCAGCTTGGTGGCCTTCTCGTCGCCGGCCGCCTCGGCGATGGCGACCTTGTCCTGCCAGCTCGCGGTGTAGAGGACCAGCGCGCGCAGGCCCTCGGCGTACGACTTCTGCAGCAGCAGCGAGCGGCGTACGTCCGGGTGGTGGGTGATGGTGACCCGCGGTGCGGTCTTGTCGGTCTGCTGGACCAGGTCGGCGCCCTGCACCCGGTTCTTCGCGTACTCCAGGGCGTTGAGGTAGCCGGTGGAGAGCGTGGCGATCGCCTTGGTGCCGACCATCATCCGGGCGTACTCGATGATCATGAACATCTGCCGGATGCCGTCGTGCCTGTCGCCCAGCAGCCAGCCCTTGGCCGGTACGCCGTGCTCACCGAAGGTCACCTCGCAGGTGTTGGAGACCTTCAGGCCCATCTTGTGCTCGACGTTGGTGGCGTAGACGCCGTTGCGCTCGCCCAGCTCGCCGGTGGTCTCGTCGAAGTGGAACTTGGGCACCATGAAGAGGGACAGACCCTTGGTGCCGGGGCCGCCGACGCCCTCCACACCGACCGGGCGGGCCAGCACGTAGTGCACGATGTTGTCACTCAGGTCGTGCTCACCCGAGGTGATGAAGCGCTTCACGCCCTCGATGTGCCAGCTGCCGTCGGGCTGCTGGATCGCCCGGGCGCGACCCGCGCCCACGTCCGAGCCGGCGTCCGGCTCGGTCAGCACCATCGTGGAGCCCCACTGCTTGTCGATGACGAGCTTGGCCCAGCCCTTCTGCCGCTCGGTTCCCTCGACGTACAGCACGTGCGCGAAGGAGGGACCGGAGGAATACATCCAGACCGGGGCGTTCGCGCCAAGCACCAGCTCGGCGAGGGCCCACCAGAGGGCACGCGGGGCGTTGGTGCCACCCAGGGCCGGCGGCAGGTCGAGCCGCCAGAACTCGGAGTCCATGAATGCCTGGTAGGACTTCTTGAACGACTCCGGCAGCGGCGCGGTGTGCGTGGCCGGGTCGAAGACCGGAGGATTGCGGTCACTGGCCGTGTAGCTGGCGGCCAGGTCCTCGCGGGCGAGGCGGTCCACCTCGGCGAGGAAGCTCCGGGCCGTGTCGGCGTCGAGTTCCGAGTACGGCTCCTGGCCGAACACCCGGTCCGCCCCGAAGACCTCGAACAGGTTGAACTCGAGGTCCCGAAGGTTGCTCTTGTAGTGGGTCATGCTCACTGGCCCCGCTTCCGGACAGGTGTTACCGATCAGTAACCACGACTGTATTATTCGCGGGTAGGAAGCGACAAGCCGATCACCCAAGTGACGGCGATTACACAAGTCTCCGCGCCGGGACCCACTCAGCTCTCGGCGGCGCCGACTTCCCAGCTCGGCACGGCCGACGTCACTCCCGTACGGGAACCGACGTACTCCATGAGGACCAGTGCGATGTCGTCGTCCAGGCGTCCGTGCACCCACTCGACGAGGGCCGTTTCGAGCGAGGCGAGCCCGTCGGCGACCGTGCCGTGCCCGAGCAGCCGCCACGCCCGGTCGGCGGTGGGGAAGAACTCGCCGTCCCGCCGGGCCTCACCGAGACCGTCGGTGAACAACAACAGCCGGTCGCCGGGCTCCAGGCGCTCCACCCGGGGGCGGACCACCGGCATGAACCCGAGCGGCGGCGCCGGCGCGGGCGGCTCCAGCGGGATCACCGCGCCCCGGCGCAGCAGCAGGGGCGACGGGTGGCCGCAGTTGACGATCGTGAGCGTCCCGCCCCGCTCCTCGACCAGCGCGGCGGTCACGAAGTCCTCGTCGCCGACGTTGCGGGCCACCGCGCGGTCCAGGTCGGCGACGACGGCACGCAGGTCGGCCCGCTCGTAGGCCACGTGCCGGTAGGAGCCCAGGACGATGCTGGCCAGGCGAACCGCGTCCAGCCCCTTGCCGCGTACGTCGCCGATGATCATGCGGACGCCGTACGGGGTGTCGATCGCCTCGTACAGGTCACCGCCGATCTCGGCCGTGGCGGTGGAGGAGATGTAGCGACCGGCCACCGAGAGCATCCCGACCTGCGGCCCGAGCGGACGCAGCACCGCCTGCTGGGCAACCGACGCGAGCTTGGTCAGCTCGGCGATGTGCTCCGCCTGCCGCTGTCGTACCGAGGCCACCGCCACGGCCAGCCCGCTCGCCAACCCGACGGCGACCACGTTGACCGAGGTCACCAGCACCATCCTCGGGTCGGTCAGGGCGAAGCCGACCCCGATGAGGGTCGCCGCCGCGCCCACACCCAGCACCACCCGCCAGGCGGCCAGGCCAGCCGCCAGGAGCGGAGCGGCCACCAAGAGCGCGACGTAGTGGGCCCGGCGGCCGTCGGCCAGCTCCAGCACCGAGACGATCGCGAGCAGGACGACGGCCGCGCCGAGGCCGGCGCGGGATCCGGGGCTCAGCGGGCTACGGCCCGACTGGAGGAGTCGCGTGGGTACGAGGGACAGCATGCCTGATCGACGTGAACCGGTGAATGAACCTGGCCCGTCGTCCGAGGATGTTCTGTCCGGCCGGCCCACGCTTCCAGCCGGATCGGCGTCTCCGAATGCGTTCAGCCAAGCACCTCGTAGCGAACGGTGAGCGCGCCCACGTCCACCGAGGCGATGGTCGCGAACGCGGCACGGGACAGGTCGAGGCAGCGGCCGTCGATGAACGGGCCACGGTCGTTGATCCGCACGACGACCGACTTGCCGTTGCTCGGGTTGGTCACCCGGACCTTGGTGTTGAACGGCAGGGTCTTGTGCGCCGCGGTCAGCTCGTTCGGGTTGAACGACTCGCCGTTGGCGGTGAGCTGCCCGTCGGAGTAGAAGGACGCGCCGCACGAGCCACTCTCGAGGACCTTCGCCGCCGCCGTGGTCTTCTTCGCCCTGGTGGGGCTCGGCTTCGGTGACGCGGTACGGGCCTTGCCCCGGGAGGCGGCCTGCGGCGAGCGGCTGGCGGACGGGCTGGCCGTCACGCTCGGGGTCGCGGTGGCACTGGCGCTCGGGGAGGCGGTCGGGGAGCTGGGGGTGAGGCTGCCGGCAGTGGTCGGGGTGAAGTCCAGGGCCGCCTGCCCCGACTGCCCGGACCCGGAGGTGAGCTGGACGGCACCGACCGTGCCACCGACGGCCAGGGCGACGCCGACCGCCGCGGTGGCCGCGATACCCGCCGGCGAGGAGAAGAAGCGGGTACGGGAGTGCCTACCTGTCACCGGTCCGGTTCCTTTCGTCGACTGAACAAACCGGTCGGACCGTAACGAGAGAAGCACTTCCGAAGTCAACGTGATCATGGTGGTATGCCAGTATTTGCCCCGGTAGCTATAGCCGATCATCCGAGGCGGGGTGGGTCGAGCGGCCCAGGTGCGGACGCGCCGAGCGCCCGTGCCGCACGATGGACGAATGCCCGCTGAACTGACCGGACGCCTGGCCGCCCTGTTCCGCTGGATCGACCCCGGACCGGACGCCAGCCATCTCGTCAGCGACATCTCCGGCTGGTGGCGCGACCCGGGCGTGCTGGCCGAGCTGGGGCCGGCCCTGGTGGCCCCGTACCGGGAAGCCGAGCCGACCGTGGTGCTCGCCCCGGCCGTCACCGGCCTGCTGCTCGGACCACTGGCCGCGACCGCCCTCGGGGCCGGCTTCGTGGCCGCACACAAGCCCGGCGACGGTAGGTTGCCGGCCGGCCCGCTGACCTGGGCGAAGAGCCCGCCGGACTACCGGGGCCGACAGGTCGACCTGGCCGTACGGAACCGGCACCTCGGCCCCGACGACCGGGTCCTCGTGGTGGACGACTGGGTACGCACCGGCGCCCAGATCCACGCCCTCTACGACATCTGCGCCAGGCGCGGCGCACAGGTGCTCGGTGCCGCCGTGGTGGCCGCCGACTGCCCGCCCGAGACCACCACCGCGCTGCGGATCACCGGCCTCATCACCGGCACGGATCTGCCGGGTTGACCTGAAGCCCCCTTCATCTTCGACGATCGACGGATGAGCGACGGCATCCTCGACGAGGCGTACGAACGGCTCCACCGCACCGGCCCCGAATACGAGGGCTGGCTCTCCAACCACGGCCCGATGGCGGTCGAGGCGCTGGCCCGGCACGGGCACGAGCGACAGGTCCACCGCTGGCTCGACGACTACCTCACCCGGCTCGACGAGCTGCCCCGCGGGGTGCGCCCGATCGACGACTGGCGGGCGGCGCTGGGCGACGCGAAGCGGGCCGGCGACTGGCTGACGTACTTCGACCGGCATCTGCGCGAGCAGCCGTGGCGGGACGTGCTCGGCACCTGGTGGCCCCGACTGCTGCCCGGCATCGCCGCCGGCGCCACCCACGGGGTGATCCGGGTCGGGCACGCCGTACGCGCCCTGCACCTGCACGGGGCGAACCCGCCGCGGCTCACCGAACTGGGCCAGGCCCTCGGGTACTGGGCGGCCCGTTGGCAGCCGGTACCCGGCGCCGACCGACTGCGCGCCCCGGTCCCGTCGGGCCACCCCGCCGCCGACCCGGTCGAGCACGACGGCCCGGACGTCGTCGCCGCGCTGGCCGGGCTGCCCCGGATCGACGACCGGACCGGAGGCATCCGGGAGCGGCTGGGCCGGCTGGTGGGCGTACCCCGATGGGAACCGGCGCTCGCGGCGCTGCGCCCCGCGCGGACGCCGACCGAGGCGGAGCGCGGGCTCAACACGCTCGTGCACCGCGCCGTGCTCGACTACCTGCGCTTCGGGCACGCCGAGCCGGTCATGCTGGTGCACGCGGTGACGGCGCCGACCGCCGTGCTGCGTACCCTGCCGGCACTTGACCGCGCGCTCTGGGCGCCGAGCCTCGCCGCGGCCTGGGCCGCGACGGCGGCCGTGACCTCGGTGTACGCCCCGAGCGACGCGGTGGCGCCGCCGTCGGTGACCGCCGCGACCCCGGAGGAGGTCTTCGCCCGGGCGGCACAGCACGGCGACGCGCACGTGGTCAAGCTGGCCGACGCGGTCCTCGACGCCCACGCGGCAACCGGCGACCGACGGCTGCTCGACGCCGCGAGCTACGCCGTGCAGCTGATCTGAGCCACGCCGGACGAATTACGGCGGCGAGGGCGGTATGGCCACCGGCGACCTGGGCACCTGAGCCGGCGTCATCCGCGCAGCTCGGGCAGCAGTCGGGTCGCCACGTCGGCCAGGATGGCCTCGTCGCCGGCGTACCAACTGCTCGCACGCGGCCAGTGCGTCACCACGTCGGTGAAGCCCAACTCCGCGGCCCGGCCAACCTGGTCGGCGAAGACCTGCGCGCTGCTCAGCGAGAACACCGGCGCGGAGTCCAGCGAGAGGTAACGGTCCAGCGTCGCCGGGTCGCGGTCGGCCTCGGCCAGCGTCCGGTCCATCCGCGCCGACAGCATCGACACGCTGTCCCACCAGCTCGTCAGGTCGTTGTCGTCGCCGGTGCCGGTGGTCACCCAGCCCTGCCCGAAGCGGGCCACCAGCCGCATCGACCGCGGTCCGTTGGCGGCCACCACGAACGGCACCCGGGGCTGCTGCATGCAGCCGGGGTTGTTGCGGGCGTCCACCGCGGCGAACCAGTCACCACGCCAGGTGGTGCCGTCCTCGCGCAGGATCAGGTCGAGTAGTTCGGTGAACTCAGCGAACCGGTCGACCCGCTGGCGCGGTGGCAGCGTCTCGCCACCCAGCACCGCCGAGTCGAAGCCGATGCCTCCCGCGCCCAGGCCGAGCAGCAACCGGCCGCCGGAGACGTCGTCCACCGTGGTGACCTGACGGGCGAACGCCGCCGGATGCCGGAAGTTCGGCGACGCCACGAGCGTGCCCAGCCGAATGCGGGAGGTCACCGTGGCGGCGGCGGTCAGGGTGGACATCGAGTCGAACCACGGGCCGTCGACCAGGTCCCGCCAGCCCAGGTGGTCGTACGTCCACGCGTGGTCGAAGCCCCACTCGTCGGCCTGCCGCCAGCGGTGCTGCGCCTGGCCCCAGCGCTGGTCCGGCAGGATCACGATGCCAATCCGCATGATCGCCAGCCTAGCTAGTCGGGGCCACTATGTGCCCCAGGTCACAATCACGCGCGGTAGGGACGTCCCGATCGACTCCGACCTCGTTGCGAGCAGGCACCCGGTGGGTGCCGCCCGAGGAGGGGGATGACTCTGGCCTTCACGCTCGCGGCGCTGCACCGGACCGGTTACCGCGTCGACATGGAATTCTGGTACGGCGAGGCCGAATCCTGCTGCCCGCCCAACCCGCCGCAGCCCGGCGGCAAGTGACCAAGAGGTGGCCATGCGCCGCGAATGGGCCGCCCTGCCCGGGACAGTCGTGACGGAGATTGCCGAGCGCGTCGGCGGAATCATCGACGTACGCGCGGCTGCAACCGGCAACCACGCGGAGATCGCGTCGACCGTCGTCGGCACGTCCGGCAGCAGACCATTCGCCGACGGCTCGGGTGATCGTGGACCGGTCCACCCGGTAGAGCAGGGCCAGCGCGGCGTGCGGTAGCTGCAAACGCAGCACGACCAGGGTGGCGATGACCCGGTCGGTGAACGGCAGGTCGTGGTTCGGGCCGGCGCCTTCGGCGCGGAGCCGGTCCCGGCCGCGTCGATCGTGGAGCCGGGACTCCTGCTGAGCGGTCCACGGCTCGGCCAGTTCGGCGATCAGCCTGGCCAGTCTGCGTCGTGGGATACCGGTGAAGATACGATGCGACATGGCCGTGCGGCCTGGTCCTGACGTCACAATCATGATCGTCCCGCACGGCCATCTTCATGATCCGCGCGGGTCACTCAGCTATCGCGCACCAAGTCGTAAGCAGCGGTGAACCCGGCTCCCGGACGACCAGCATGCCTTCGCGCGGACACCGCTGCTGGCCGCGCGGACCCGGGTCACAGCGGCTGGCCTGCCTCGCTTTCACTTCCACGACCTGCGGCACATCGGAACACCCTCGACTCAGGACCGGGGCGAGCCTCGCCGACCTGATGGCGCGCATGGGCCACGCCGCGACCCGCGCCGCAATGATCTACCAGCACACCGCCCGTGAGCAGGACGAGCAGATCGCCGACGCGCTCAATTCGCAGATCAAAAAGAGCCGGGATCGGGCACGTAGCGGGCACGGTAAGCGCAAGAAGTTATAGCAAAGAATGAGGCCCCAGCCAGGGAACAAGTCCTGAGCTGGGGCCTCACGGTGGAGCGGGTGACGGGAATCGAACCCGCACTGTCAGCTTGGGAATCGACGATGGGCGGCAGGTCGAGGGGCCGGCGGCCTGTTCACGGTGGTCCCTGGTGGCCTGGGTTGACCCCGGCTGTCCTGGCGCAATGGCACGCTAATGGCACGGGCTACTCGTCCTCGAACGGCTCGTCATACCACTGGAAGCCGACCTCGTAGTCCTCGATGCTCAGTAGGAACTCGGCTACCTCGCGGCCGTCCGGGTGGGTCATCGTGAGGGCGGCCCGGATCTCGTCGTCGATCCGGATCATGGCCTCGTCGTCGTCTGCGTCGAGGGCGGCGTTCCGAGCGGCGAAGAGCGGACGCAGCGGCTCAAACCCCGGCAGCGGGCGGAACCGGCTGTACGCCCAGGGGAAGTCGCAACTCTGCTCGCGTCCACAGCGACAGCGTAGGCGGACCCGGTTGGTCGGCTCCCGCGCGACGTGGGTGACCAGGAAAGGCCGAGGGCAAGCCGGCGAAGCCGGCGCGGCAGCCGATCGCCAAAAGCTCGACGGCGGCCCGCCATGCTGGCGATCGTACGGCCAGGTCGTGGTCGTCATCCGGGTTAGGGATGCTGCGGGCGCGGCAGCCCGTCGGCTGTCGGCGGCTTCCCGCCCCGGCGTCGCAGACGACCGGGGCGGCTTGCCGCCGGACGGGGCCACCGCGCCCGCACCGCGCGCAGCGCGGTGCCTTGATCCAAAACAGAGGAATTCGGCAGCCGCCCACGTTGACCCATGTGACACGTCCTCTTCGCAAGGTCCGTCCACCTAGCGCTAGCACGAACAGGCCGCCGTCCGGCGTCTGTTCCCCTGGCCGCTAACGCATCGAGACAGCAATGCTCGGCCATCCAGCCCGGGTGTGATGTCCGCTGATCCCTTGGACCCGACGGCCCGACATCCTCTCCTACTCGGATGCTCTGGTGCAGTACTGCGCGCATCGCTTGGTGCCAGCCCACCCTCTATGTCACAAACATCGACTACCCTGCTCTCACGCTCAGTCTCACCAGCACCACGGGCGGCCCGCTTGTGGACACTGCGCATGTCGCACCTAGAGGCCGAGGTAGTAAGGGGTGGTAGTGGAGACGACGGCTCCGACCGATCCGCTGATCTTGGTGTTGGCCGAGGGTGATTCGCCCGGCGCGGTGAGCGCCGCCAGAGGCCGCCTGTTCGAGGAGTTTGCCGGCCGGCTCCTCGAGCTTTACGGCTACGAAGAGCCACACCGAGACCGCCTGAACGTTTCGTCGGACGGTATCGAGCTCGATGTGAGTGTCACGCATCGCCTAAATGGGCATCGCGCGATTGCCGAGTGTAAAGCTCACTCGACCCCCGTTGCCGCTCATCACGTCTCGTCGTTTTATGGAAAATTGTGCAAAGGCCAACGAGCCGAGAAGAATCTGCACGGCTACTTTGTCGCTATCCCTCGGCTATCGCCACAGGCGGCTGACTTCGTAGAAGACATCGAAGGTGACGGCTTTACGGTATTGACGGCGCGACAAATCAGGGATCGGTTGCTGGAACGAGGGCAACTTCCGGAGTTCATCACCGCAGGTCGGTTCATCACTGACCGAGCGATTGTGGTTACTCGGTATGGGCTCTTCATTGCGGGCAAAGAAAACGATGTGCGGAGCCGAACGGCTGCTCAGGTCCTTGTCCAAGGAATGGAAGGAGCCGTGCCAGCATCGGCCATCGAACTATTGGCGCTGACTAGCTACGCACAAGGGCTCCCGATCGTGGATGAAGCCAAGCCTACGCGGTCCGCACTAAGCGGTACGGATGAGCCCCTTATCGCCCCGGTCCACGGGAGTCAATCCAACTTCGAGTACAAACTCCCTGCATCCCCACAATTCTTTGTCGGTCGGAAATTGGCGATCCAATCTTTCGAGGAAGCAATACGGCGGGCACCCAGTGTCATAGTCCTTAATGCGCAGTCAGGTTGGGGGAAAAGCTCGCTCGCGCTTAGGGTTGCAAGCAGTGTGGCGAAACTGGGCGGACACGCCAAAGTGATTGACAGCCGGACAGCTATCAGTAGAAGAGGCTACGTAAATGCAGCATTGAAGCGGGCGGCCGAAGAGGCTGTGGCGGCCGGTCTACTTGAACTACCGGCGTCCGCATCCTGGGCGAGCATCTCTAGCGGTATCTCCACAATCGCTCACGCAACATGGCTCCGTCCTGGGCCGCTGCTTATATTCTTTGACCAGTTTGAAAATGTTTTCCGCGACGTTGAGCTGACGACAGATTTCCGAGACCTTGCGCTTCTCGTTGCCGAAACCTCGAAGCCTTTCGTCGTGGCGTTTGCATGGAAGACTGACTACATTGGCTGGACGGAAAGTCATCCGTACAACCTCCGAGACGACATTCGGGGCGTCTCCCAGATCGTAGATCTTGGCAGACTTGGTCCTCGAGAGGTTGAATTGCTCCTGCGTCGGTTAGAGAAGGAGCTCGGGGATAAGCTTAGTCGTGAGCTCCGGCGTGGCCTCCAAGAAATCTCGCTGGGGCTGCCTTGGTTGTTTAAGAAACTGACCGCTCACGTTTTGGCGGAGATCCGCAAGGGAGTGACCCAGGAGCAGCTGGTCAGTCAATCACTCAACGCGCAGTCATTGTTCGAGGCGGACTTGGCCGGTCTTGGAGCTCAGGAACTGGATGCGTTGAAGTTTATAGCGCGCTATGCACCCATTTCGGTAGGTGAGGTTACCGAACGGGTTTCGCACGAAATTGTGTTGTCGCTCGTTCATCAGCGGCTTATTGTCCAGATCGGCGAGAAGTACGACACTTACTGGGATACGTTCCGGGACTTCCTCAACACTGGTAGGGTTCCGATCGAAGACTCCTACATCATAAGATACGCGCCTGTTTCCGTTTCGCGGCTTCTTACCCACATTCTTAAAGACGGCGGCGTATCTGTGATCCAGGACGTCGCCCTGCGTGAGCAGACAAGTGAGAATTCGATTTGGAATATCGCGCGCGAGCTCCGGGTGCTGGGTGCCTCCCGTTATGAGCCATACCGAGTGCGGCTTATCCCAGAGATATGGGAAAATTCTGACCGGGAAGCGGCTCTCCGTATGCGCGTAACTACGTCGCTGCGGCGCCATCGCGCTCTTTCCACGCTTCGTCAGCTTGCGGAACGGTCTAACAACCAGGTTACGCTCGCCGCATATGCGACAGCGCTTCGTTCGGCTTTCTCAACAGTCGGGACGCAACAAACCTGGAAAACCTATGCGCGAGCATTTGTGCAGTGGTTTGAGTACGCCGGACTTGCGCGGATGAATAATCAGACGATCTCTGTTTTACCTGATGAATCATCCGGCGTCGGGCGTCTCTTCGAAGCTCGCCACACGGTTCGAATACGTGGTGCATTTCCTTATGAGCACCCCAATCAATGCATTCGTCTCCTGCGCCGAATTATGCACGAGCGGGTTGCAATCGATGATCTTCAGGGCCGGGAGCGACGAGCCTTTCGCGAGCTTGTTGCATTAGGGGCCGTGGCATCCGAATCGGACCAGTTTATACGTATCACGTGGACCGATCTGATTGAAAATGGGCGAATCAACGAAGAGAGATTGCTTGGATTGTTGACGGCTGTGCCTGGAGGCTCTGAGGCTATCTCTTTGCTGAGAAGAAATCCGGCAGCAACCCCAAAAGAAGTTGGTGAAGAACTGCGCAAGGCGAACGCAGCGGACTGGCAGTCCGAAACAATGCGGAGTTCAGGTGTTTCCTTCCGCGCTTGGGCACGTCTTGCTGGACTTGACACAAGTCTTCGATCGAGACCTTCTCTTGGAGCTGATGGCGCAAGCGGCATGCATTTTGAATGCTAGGTTATTTCCGCGTTAGCTTGAAGGCGTACTGCCGGATCGCATGATCCGTAGCCCTTCCCTCTGCACGAAAACGGTTCGTCGGGCAACAGCGTCTCCCTTGCGGTCGAGCTGATAGCCGTCGAGCCAAACCCAGTGGTCGTAGGTGACCCAGTCGAGTACACGGATGACTCGGAACATGATCGGGTTAATGAACTGGACGCTTGCGGCTCGGGTCAGATGTACGACATCCCCGGCCTTGGGCAGGGTTACCGCCATCGTCCGTTGAGGGCGCGGTATCGGCGCCAGGTCCACATGCGGGAGCGCGCGATAACGACCATGGGGCAGAAGCCGGTGTCCGTGCATTTCCAGCACTTGTTGCGCCGGTGGTAGTCGAGGCAGCGGGCGGCGGACTGGACGAGTACAGGTACGTCTCGGCTGGTCGCAGCGGCCTCCGCTCTGCCGGCGAACGCCACTCGGGGCTGAGCCGTCGTCATCGGGTCGACGCTCAGGTCCTGGCCGGTGGCTTCGTTCCAGCCGGGTTGGCGTGCCTGCTGCGGTGGTGGAAAGGCTCCGGCTCGGTCGGGGTAAATGGTGGCGGGGCCGGTCTGGTCGAGACGGGGCGTCGGGGTGGATAGTCCGAGCCACTTCCTGAGCCGGATGAACATCAGGGCCTCCCTGGTTGGACCCCCAACCCAAAACACCATACGTCTAGGACGTCTAGGACGTACCGCACGATCAGGGCGTACAGGTCGTTTCTAGGTTGGGGGTGTGGTTAATCCGTTGTCGCCAACGCCGTTGTATGTGCAGCTCGCTGACCTGCTGACGAAGCGGATCGAGGCGGGCAAGTTGGCGTCTGGTCAGACCCTGCCGAGTGAGACGCAGCTCCGGCAGGAGTTTGGTGTCAGTCGGGGCACGGTTCGCGCTGCTGTGGCGCTACTGCGTGAGCGGGGGTTGGTCGTGACCATGCCTCAACGCGGTACCTACGTCTCGGCCCAGGATGTGACCGGAGCCGGTTCGTAGCGTCGTTCGGTCCTACAGCTCGTTTACGGCGAAGGCGGCCACCAGGTCGGCCATGCTGTCGATGACCACGTCTGCGGCGGCCAGTCGTTCGCGTTTGCCGGGCTTGTTGGCGTACCCGATGGCGGCGATCCCGGCGGCGTGGGCGGCTTCGATGTCGCTGGGGGAATCTCCGACGAAGACACAGCCGGCCGGGTCCGCGCGGAGTTCCCGGATGGCGTCCAGGACTGAGGCGGGGTCGGGCTTCATCCGTTCCGGGTCAGCGGTGGGGCGGCCGATGACCGGGTGGACATAGCTGGTTAGCCGGCGCACGTTCAGGTAGGTGTGGACCGAGGCGGCGGAGTTGTTCGACACCACTGCGAGGCGTCGGCCGGTCTGCTGGGCGGCAACGATGACCTCACGCCCGTACGGGGTGGGCTCGGCGGTGCGGGCCGCTGTGACCTCCTCGCGGGACAGCGCTTCGTCGACCAGGCGGACGACGGCGGGCCGCCCCAGTGTGGCGGTGAACCTCAGGACAGCAAGCGGGTCACGGTCGGCGAGGATGTCCGGCGGCAGGGTGACAGCCTGGTCGACGAGCAGCCGGCGCAACTCGTGGGCGACGGTCGACGCGGAGTGCTGGGCGAAGACCCTGCATACCGGGCCGTCGAAGTCGAGCAGCACGACGCGGGCACGGCCGATGATCTCGGTCAGGGCGGTGGGGCTCACGAGGCGTACTCGCGGGAGATGGTGCCCCACATGCTGTCGAACCAGGCGCGAGCCTGCTCGACATAGAGGGCGTCGTTGGAGTTGTCGTCGTCGCTCGGCGTGAACGGAAACAGGATCGCGTCCTTGCCCATCGCGTCGTAGATCGCCACCGGCTTGCCCTCGATGGAGACGGTGTGCTCGACCACGGGGTAGAAGCCGAAGAACGCTTCCTGTTCGTTGATGATGAACAGCTTGAACAGAGGTGCGGCGTTGTGGACGCGCACCTCGGCGGTGGCGGTCTTGACCAAGCCCAGATCAGCAAGTTCCTGGACGGCGTCGGTGACGGCATGGATGGACCGGTCGGTAATCCGGCGGGCGCGGGCGCGGATGGCGGGGTCGTCGGCCTGGTCCTCGGCGCGGCAGGGGATCGCCATCGGTGCGGTCATGTCGGAGATCAGTACCCGTAGCCGGATCGACTCGGGGGTGAGCCGGCCGATGCGGACCTTGTCCAACGTTTCCTGGATCGCGTTGTAGAGGGTCTCTCCGGAGAAGCCGGCGAAGTCGATGGTGACGTGGGGGGCCTCGAAGGCGCGTTCGACGTGGGGGCGTAGTCCGACGGGGCGCTCGGTGTTGGCGCGGACGAAGGTGCCGCTGCCCTGGCGGGTGACGATCAGGCGTTCCTCTTGGAGCTTGCGCAGGGCTGCCTTGATCGTCTCGCGGGCGACGCTGAAGCGTTCTACGAGGTCGTGTTGCGAGGGCAGTTTCTCGCCGGGGGCAAACCTGCCCGTCTTGATCTCGGCACGCAGTGCGGCGGCGATCTGTTGTGACGGGGTGCGGGGGTCGTCGGGGTCAAGACTCATGCACGGAGAGTACCGCTGGCTAGCCAGGCTAGGGAAGCTCCCCAGATTGTGTTGACATGACTAGCCAAGCCGGTCTACCTTTGATCCACACCACCTGGCTAGTCAGGATAGTCAGGTGAGATCAGGAGGTTGAGCGATGGCTCTGCGTGGCGGTACGAGGTTCGCCGTGCGTTGTGAGGACGTGTTCCCGGCGGGGTGCGCGTTGGTGCCCGAGTCGCTGGGTGAGGTGGAGGACTACGACGAGAAGACGGGCCGGCGCTCTCCGTCGAAGGACAAGCTGACCGGCCAGCGGGTGTGGCAGGTGCGGGTGATGGACCTTGACCCGGAATTGGGGAAGCGGTCCCGGGAGACGACGGTCAAGATCTCCGCCGACTACCAGCCGGTGCCGCCGTCGGGTGCGCCGTTCGAGGCGGTGGAGTTCGAGGGCATGACGGTCACGCCGTACGTGGCGAGTAACGGTCGGATGGCGTACTCGCTGCGGGCTACCGCGATGCGTGCCCCGGCGGGTATGGCCGGCAACAAGAAGGCGGCGGCGTAGCCGTTCCGAGTGTGGGCGGGGCTGTCTGATCTTGGCGGACGGCAGCCCCGCCCTTCCCTATCTCTTCCCCCTGCTCTGTCGAGAGAGGTAGTGACGTGTCCAAGGGTATGCGTCCGGCTGGCCGTGGCTGGCCTCGGTGCGGTGTGTGTCAATCCCGGTTTGATCCAGCGACGGGTGCCGACGGTCGGTGTGACGGCTGCGTCGGGCAGCTCGTCCTTCCGTTTCCTTCGGTCCGGGATGCGTCGGGCCGGTTCGTGTCGCTGCGGGGTGCCAAGTGATCGGGCGTCCTCGCGGTGAGGTGGTGATGACCTCGCCCGGTGACCTGCTCGTGGTCCGGCCGAAGCGGTTCGAGTTGCCGGTCTGGGCGGTGCTGCTCGGCCTGCTGCTGAGGTGGTCCGGGCGGGTCCTCTGGTGGTGCCTGCGGCACCCCGTAGCCACGGCTTCGATGGTGCTCGCGCTTTTGCTCTACGTCGCGTTTGACTGGCCCGGCCTGGTGGTGCCGCTCGTGTTGGCGGCTGGGGTGTCGGCGGTGTGGCGGTGGCGTGACGAGTCGTCCTGGTGGGCCTGGCTGGCGGGTCCGCTGCTCGGCTCGTGGCGTCGGGTGTTCGTCTACCGGCGGGCGTGGCGTGAAGCTATGACTCTCTGCGGACTATCCGAGATGTACGACCACCGTCCGATCCTGCCCGAGCTGCTGCGGGTGCGCTCTGATCAGGCGCTCGACGTGCTGACCGTCCGGATGGTTCGGGGGCAGACGCCGGAGCAGTTCCAGGCCGTGAGCGCCAACCTGGCGTACGCGTTCGGCCGGCGGCACGCGCGGATCTACTCCGAGCGTCCAGGCGACCCTCCGACCCGGACCGGCCGGGGTGCCTGGTTGCTGCGGCTCGTCGACCGGGTGCGGTACCGGGATCGTCCGACGCTGGTCTACCTGGCGCTGGTCCGTACCGATGCGCTGCGGACTGTGGTCCCGCCGTTCGCGGTGCCGGCGGTGCCGGACTTCACCGCGCTACCGCTGGCGCGGCGGGAAGACCTGTGTACCTGGTCGCTGCATCTCCTTTCCACGCATGTCCTGGTTGGCGGTGCGACCCGCTCCGGTAAGGGCTCGGTGCTGTGGTCACTCGTTCGGGTCCTCGGTGGTGGGGTCGCCTCGGGCCTCGTTCGGCTCTGGGTGATCGACCCCAAGGGCGGGATGGAGTTCGCGCTCGGCCGTCCGATGTTCGCCCGGTTCGCCGGCAAGTCGTTCGAGGCCATGGCCGATCTGCTCGACGAAGCGGTGGGGGTGCTGCGGGAGCGGCAGACTCGGCTTGCCGGCCGGGTTCGCGTCCATACTCCGACCGAGGCTGATCCCTTGGTCGTGGTCGTCATCGACGAGATGGCCGCGTTGACGGCGTACCTGCAAGACGTCGACCTTCGTAAGCGCATCGCGTCGTCGCTGGGGCTGCTGCTGTCCCAGGGGGCCGGCGTTGGCGTCCTGGTGGTGGCCGCGTTGCAGGACCCGCGTAAGGACGTACTGCCGTTCCGGGATCTGTTTCCGACCCGGGTCGCGCTGGGCCTGACCGAGGCGTCGCAGGTCGACATGGTTCTTGGCGACGGTGCCCGCAAGCGGGGCGCGCTCGCGGACCAGATGCCCCGGTGGGCCAAGGGCGTCGGGTACGTGATCCTCGACGGCACTCCTGACCCGATGCGGGTCCGGTTCTCGTACGTCAGCGACGACGACATCCGCGACATGGCCCGGCAGTATCCGGCTCCGGTTGACGCGTCGGACATCCTCGCCCAGGTCGCCCGGGAAACCGCCGCCGAGCCGGTCCGGCTGCCGCTGCCTCGTAAGCCGTCGGGGCCGTTGCTCCCCGAATCGCTGCGCAACCTGCTCGACCGGGACGCCGGGGGTGATCCCCGATGACCGCCACGACGAACGGCCGGCGCTTCTACCGGCTGCGTACCCCCGAACCGGTCACCGCCGTCTCCGTCCGCGTCGACCCGGAGCGGCCCGACCCGTACCCCGTCTATCTGGCGGTTGGTGCCGGCCGGCGACGGATGGCCCTGACCCCCGACGAGGCGTGGGCGCTGTGGCGCTGCCTCTCCGAAGCGGTCGCCGCGCTCGGCAGCCCACCCGACTACATCCGCACCGACATTCGACCGGCCCGGAGGTAACCGCCGTGAACCCCCTCACCCGCATCATCGACCGGCTCCGGCGTCCGCTGCGCATCCGGCTCGTCGGCCCCTCCGACCAGACCGCCGCCGCCCTGCACGGCGTGGCGCACATGGTCAACCGCCGCCCCGACATGAACGGCCGGCGCATCCGCATCGACCTGACCATCCGCGAGAAGCCGCTGGAGGAATGGCGATGAGCAACGGCACCGAATCGGCGGTACGCCTGCTGATCCTGCTCGCCATCGGCACCATGGCCGGTGCCGCCGCCTTCACCCACGTACACGACCTGTCCGTCGCCCACGGCCAGCCCGACTGGATCGGCTGGGCCAACGCGGTAGCCGTCGAGCTGATGGCGATCTACCTCGGGCTGGAGATCCGTGCCCGACGGCGTGCCGGTCGCCCTGTTGGCCTGGTCGGGTCGCTCCTGGTGGCGTTCGCGCTGCTGTCGCTCGCGGCCCAGGTCGCAGAAGCCGAACCGTCGCTGTGGGGCTGGACCGTGGCGGCAGTGCCGTCGCTGGCGTTCCTCGCACTGGTCAAGGTCGTCCTGTCCAACGCCCCCGCCGTGCCGCTGGCTCCCGAACCGGAGCAACCCCCGAGCGACTGGTACGACGTGCCCGAGCAGGTCACCACCGACCCCGAACCCGAGCGTGCGGCCGACCCCGTGCCGCCGGCTGTCCCGGTCCCGGCTGCCATCTCCGCCCCGGCGGCCGTGCTGCCTCCGCGTGGTGTCGTCCCGTCGAACCGGCCGCACGTCGTCGGGATCATCCGATGACCGCCCCTACCTTGCCGGGCCTCGAACCCGTCGCCCCGGCCCTGGTTGCTGTTCCTCGGCCGGGGTCGCGGGCGGCCCGCATGGCGCTACCCCGCTCGGTCGACGTCCTCAAAGAGATCGCCGCCGAGTACGGCGTCTGCGTGCGTCCCCTCGCCATGCGCCGCACCGACCTCGACACCGGCCTGACCGAAGTCATCGACCTGCCCTGCGGAGCCACCCGGGAAGACAAGTGCGCCCCGTGCGCCAAGAAGAACCGCCGGCTGCGGCAGGCCCAGATTCGCGAGGGCTGGCACCGTGACGACGAACCCCTACCCGGCCCGGAACCCGCGACCGAGGCGCAGAAGGCACTGATCCTGTTCCGCGCGCACCTGGAGTTCTCCCGCGACGAGGCCATCCGCGCCGCCGAGTGGGGACAGGTCGAAGAAATCGACGAGGGAATCCGCGAGGTCGAAGAGGCCATCACGACGGAGGGCCTGCGCGGGCGGGTCGGGCCACCCCACGCAGGCGTCGACGAGGACTCCGACGACGACACCGGTCGCCGGCGCAAGCGCTCCACTAAGCGGCGGCAGGACGCGCCGGACCTGCCACGCCGCAAGGTCGAGCGGCACACGGTCGGCAAGACCTATACCGCGCCGGATGGCACCACCTACCGGCCGTCGATGTGGCTCACCCTCACCCTTGACTCCTACGGCCCGGTCCGCCCCGACGGCACCCCGGTCAACCCCGACCGGTACGACTACCGCCGCGCAGCCTGGGATGCCGTGCACTTCCCCCGGCTGCTGGATCGGTTCTGGCAGAACCTGCGCCGGTGTGAGGGCTGGAACGTCCAGTACGCCGGCTGCGTCGAGCCGCAACGCCGACTCGCTCCACACGCCCACTTCGCCATTCGGGGCACCATCCCCCGCGAAACCCTGCGCACCGTGGCGGCAGCCACCTATCACCAGGTGTGGTGGCCCGCCGTCGACGTCCAGCGCTACACCGCCGACCGGCCTCCCGAGTGGGACGAGCAGGCGGCGGCGTGGGTCGACCCGGACACCCGCCACCCGCTGACCACCTGGAGGGAAGCGCTCGACGCCATCGACGACGACCCGCACGCGGAACCGGTGCACGTCGTCCGCTTCGGTACCCAGGTCGACGCGCGCGGCGTCATGCCCGGCACCACCGACGCCGAACGGACCATCCGGTACGTCACGAAGTACATCACCAAGCACACCGGCGACGTACACAAGGCAACCACCGAACGGCAACGCAAACACCTCGACCGGCTCTGGCGGGAACTGCGCGTCACCCCCTGCACCGACCGGTGCGCCAACTGGCTGCTCTACGGCGTCCAACCCAAGAAGGCACACGCCAAGCTCAAGCCGGGCCGCTGCAAGGGCAAGGTCCACCAACGGGACACCCTCGGCATCGGCGGCCGACGCATCCTCATCTCCCGCGACTGGTCCGGCAAGACGCTCGGCGACCACAAGCACGACGTCCGGGCCTGGGTGCGGTCACTGCTCGGCGTCACCACCGACAGCGCCACCGCCGACACCAGCGCGACCGTCGACTCCGGGCAGCTCGTCGACGACCGGGGCACCACCTCCGAACGGGTCCGGCACGCCTGGGAACTCGCCCGACCCGACGACCCGGACGTGGGGCCGCTGTCCCATCGGCTCATGCGGTCGATCAGTGAACGCGCCCGCTGGCGGTCCGAACTACTCGCCGCAAAGGACCGGGCCGCCCAGGGGTCGGCAGACCTTTCGGCAACTCAGCACAACGCACGGCACGACGGGGAGGAAGACGACAGTGGACGAGGTTTTGACCATCGAGCAGGCCGCGGCCCGGATCAACATGAGTGAGCGGTACGTCCGCCGGCTGGTCGCCGAACGGCGCATCCCGTTCCACAAGCTCGGCCGCAGCGTCCGGATCAAGGCCGTCGACCTGGCCGCGCACGTCGACTCCGGGCGGGTGGAGCCACTGACCGCCTCGGATGTGTGGCGCGACCTTCAGCGGGTGGCGTGATGGCGAACAAGGAAGGCCACCGCCGGTTCGGCAGCGTCCGCAAGCTGCCCTCGGGGCGCTATCAGGCCCGGTACCCCGGCCCGGACGGGCAGATGCGCAACGCACCGGAGACGTACGCCCGGAAGTCCGACGCGGACCGGTACCTCACGCTGGTCGAGGCACAGATTGCCCGGCACGAGTGGACCGACCCGACCCGGGCCAAGATCAAGCTTGCCGACTACGCACGACGCTGGATCGACCAGCGGCCGAACCTGCGACCCCGAACCGTGCACCTGTACGGGTGGCTGCTCGACAAGCACATCGTGCCGTACCTCGGTGCGGCGGAGTTGGGTCGGCTGGACACCCCAATGGTCCGCGACTGGCGGGCGAATCTACTCGGCAACGGCGTCTCGGTGAGCATGGCGGCCAAGGCGTACCGGCTGCTGCGGGCGGTGCTGATGACGGCGGTGAAGGAAGACATGATCCTGCCCCGCAACCCGTGCCGCATTCCGGGTGCCGACCAGGAGAAGCCGGCGGAACGGCCGGTGCTCACCCTCGCCCAGGTCTTCAAGCTGGCCGACATCGTGCCGCCCCGGTACCGCGCCCTGGTCCTCGTCACCACCTTCGGCTGCCTGCGCTGGGGTGAGGTCGCCGCGCTGCAACGGCAGGACGTCGACACGGTGACCGGCACCATCCGGGTACGGCAGGCGTACACCGAACAGCGCGGGGTCGGCCTGGTGCTCGGTCCGCCGAAGTCCCGGGCCGGCCGGCGCACGATCACCCTGCCCCCGGCGGTCGTTGCGGTCGTCCGTGACCACCTGGCCGCCGAGGTCGACGACAACCCGGAAGCGTTCGTCTTCACCACCGAGAGTGGGCGCCCGATTTGGCGGGGCAACCTGAACAAGCTCATCGACTGGAAGGCGAACGTCTCCGGGATCGGTCAGCCGAACCTGCACTTCCACGATCTACGGCATACCGGGAACACCCTCGCCGCCCAGACCGGGGCCAGCACCCGGGACCTGATGGCCCGGATGGGCCACGACTCGCCGCAGGCGGCGCTGATCTATCAACACGCGACAGCGGAAGCCGACCGCGCCATCGCCCAAGCGTTGCACGAGGCGGTGCGCGCGGACCGGAAGAGGGGCAAGAAGTCCGACGCCAAAGGCAAGCACAAGGACAAGACAGGCAAGAAAGGCAAGAAGGACGGCGACAGGTGAGGCTAGTTACCCGGGCCGCCCTCTGGCAGCTCGGTCGGCCGGTAGGCGGCAGCTCGGTCGACCACCTCGGCGGCTGTCAGCTCCGGATTGACGGCGAAGATCAGCTCGGAGATGTCCGGGTAGTCGAGGTCACGTTCGAGCCAGTCGAGCCAGTCGTTCAGCTCGGCATGGTCGGCGTAGTCAAGCTTCATGATCAGCGTGACGAGCCGGATCGCTTCGTCTCGGGTCAGCTTCCCAGGCAAGCCGCCCTCCCGACCTGACTAATGGCACGCCAATGGCACGGCGCATGATCGTTGACCTTGGAACATCGAAGGCCCTGACTCGGACTCACGTCCTGGTCAGGGCCTTCACGCTGGAGCGGGTGACGGGAATCGAACCCGCACTGTCAGCTTGGGAAGCTGATGTTCTGCCATTGAACTACACCCGCGGGCGGCACCACTGTACCCGAATCGCCGCACCCGTGCACCCAGCCACCCCCGCGCGCCAGCCGGCCACGCTCACCGCGAAAAAGTTTCCAGACGGCAACATGTTGCCGTTCTCAAATGCGTCGATGAGTTGTAACGTCTGCCACACGTTGCCAGCCACGGCGTGACACACCCCCTGCCGCGCCGCCAGAAAGAGGTGGGCCCATGGGACTCCGTCCCAACCTGCTGACCCGACGTGTCGCCGGTGTCGCGTCGACGACCCTCGCACTGCTGCTCAGCACCGCTGCGGTGGGCGTCGTTCCGGCTGCTTCGGCCTTCTCTGCGGCGCCGGGCGGCGCCTGCTCGGAGCCGGCCGGCAGCCAGGCCAACGCCCGGGCGAAGCCGGGTGCCGGCGCCATGCACGAGCCGAACGAGCTAACCGCCAAGCAGGTCCGCGATCGTGACGCCGACCTTGCGGCGGCGTTGCGCGAACGCGCCAACTACCGGGCCGGCGCGGGTGCCACGGCGCTGGCGACCGTCACCATCCCGGTGGTGGTGCACGTGATCCAGGAAACCAGCACCCGGGCCGGCGGCAATATCCCGGACTCGATGATCACCTCGCAGATCAACGTGCTGAACCAGGCCTACGCGGGCGGGACCGGCGGCGCGGCCACCGCGTTCGCGATCCGGCTCGACAAGATCAACCGTGTGACGAACACGTCCTGGTACCCGATCGTCGAGGGCTCGTCGGCCGAGCGGTCGATGAAGTCGTCGCTGCGGGTGGGCGGCAAGAACACGCTCAACATCTATCTTGGCGAGTTGAGCGACGACCTGCTGGGCTGGGCGACCTTCCCGCAGCGCAACCTGAGCAGCATGGACGGCGTGGTCGTGCTGAGCGAGTCGCTGCCGGGCGGCACCGCCACCAACTACAACCAGGGCGACACCGGCACCCACGAGGTGGGTCACTGGCTGAACCTCTACCACACCTTCCAGGGTGGCTGCGGCGGCTCGGGCGACGGTGTCAGCGACACCCCGGCGGAGGCGTCGCCGGCGTACCAGTGCCCGACCGGGCGGAACACCTGCTCGGCGACCGGCCTGGACCCGATCACCAACTTCATGGACTACACCCACGACTCGTGCATGTACCAGTTCACCACGGGCCAGGCGAGCCGCATGCTCACCGCGTGGAACGCGTACCGCGCGGCGTAGCTCTCCTCGCGTACATCCGGTGCCGGCTCCGTCGTGACGGAGCCGGCACCGGCGTCTTTACCGACCGGACCGTGGTCAGGCGGCCGTGCACTGCACGTCACGGCTGCGGCGGGTCGGGCGCGTCTGCGGTACGGCCGGAGCTGCGGCCGCCGCGGGCGGGCTGTGCGGATCGAGCCAGACCTGGACGGCCGGATGACCGACCGCGATGCCCAGGCCGTGCTGCTCCCGGCGGGTCAGCATCGCCACGTCGACGGTGAACTCGAACAGCCGCCAGTCGACCCGCGGCTCCGCCCGGGCGCTCTGCGCCAGCCGGGCCACCCGGACCGGATCGGTGACCGGCCAGGCGTGGCCCGCCACGTACGCCTCGTCGTCGCTCTCCTCCGGCGGGAACGAGTGCAGTGCGTAACGGCCGTCCCGTTCGAGGTCGCGGCGCTTCGGCGAGTCGATGATGAAGCAGAAGAGACCCTCGTCGGTGATGACCGGGGAGACCGGGTGGACCCGGGGCCCACCGTCGGCACGGACCGTGGCCAGGTAGCCGAAGCCCGGCCCGTACTGCTGCAGGAGAACGCGTATCCCGTCGGCGAGGCGGGGCTCGTCGGCGGCGAAATCGGACCAGGAAGCCATGCGGGCATTCTATCGAACAAATGTACGAGGAGCGACCTCGACACGCTGGTCACCACCCACCTCGCTATGGTGGTCCGATGCTGCTCTCCGACCGTGACCTGGTCTCCGAGATCAAGGCCGGCACACTGGGCCTGGAGCCGTTCGAGCCCACTCTGGTCCAACCCTCCAGCATCGACGTACGACTCGACCGGCTGTTCCGGGTCTTCAACAACCACCTCTACACCCACATCGACCCGGCCATGCAGCAGGACGACCTGACCTCGGTGGTCGAGGTGCCCGACGGCGAGCCGTTCGTGCTGCACCCGGGGGAGTTCGTGCTCGCCTCGACGCTGGAGGTGATCTCGCTCGGCGACCAGCTCGCCGGCCGGCTGGAGGGTAAGAGCTCGCTGGGCCGCCTCGGCCTGCTCACCCACTCCACCGCCGGGTTCATCGACCCGGGCTTCTCCGGGCACGTGACGCTGGAGCTGTCCAACGTGGCGAACCTGCCGATCACCCTCTGGCCGGGCATGAAGATCGGCCAGCTCTGCATCTTCCGGCTCTCCTCGCCGGCCGAGCACCCGTACGGCTCGGTGGTCTACGGGTCGCGTTACCAGGGTCAGCGGGGGCCGACGCCCAGCCGCTCCTGGCAGAACTGGCGCGCCTGGCCGACGCGCTAGGAGACGACGCGGGCCCGTCGCGAGCGGATCGCGACGGGCCCTGCCGCGTCCCGCGTCGGTCAGCCGGGGCTGCCGTAGCTGTGGATGGTCCCGTCGTCGGCCCTCTTCATCTTGACGGGCACACCGGCCTGGGAGGCGTGCACCACCCAGCCGTTGCCGACGTACATGCCGACGTGGTGGATGTCGCTGTAGTAGAAAACCAGGTCGCCGGGGCGTAGATCACCCTTGCTGACGCTCTTGGTCACCCGGCTCTGCGCGGCGGCATTGTGCGGCAGCGACACACCGGCCTTCGCCCAGGCGGCCAGCAGGGCCACGACCGAGGCGTTGCGCACCGACGCGACGACGAACATCCGGGGCGGGGCGGCGCTGCTGGCCGCGTACCAACGGGAGGTCGGCGCCCCCGTCGGCGCCGGCACCGACCCGGCCACCTGGTACGGCGCGGTGGCCCGCTACGCCGGCGCGGACAGCGCCGATGCCGCGGCGGCCTTCGCCGACGAGGTCTTCACCACGATCGGCGCCGGAGAGACCCGGGTGACCGACGACGGGCAGCGGGTCACGCTACCGGCCCGAGCGGTACGACCTGAGCGATCCTGGCTGGACCGACTCGGCCTGCGGCGGCTCGCCCGCCCGGACGGGCTGGAATGCCCGCGCACGGTGTCCTGTGAGTGGATCCCGGCCCCCTACGCGGCGTTCGGCGACGGCGACTACGGCAACCACGATCTCTCCGACCGGCCCGCCCGGCAGAAGATCGAGTACATCGTCATCCACGATACCGAGGCGAGTTGGGCGACCACCCTCCAACTGGTCCAGGACCCGACCTACGTGAGCTGGCACTACTCGCTGCGCTCGGTGGACGGGCACATCGCCCAGCACGTCCGGACCAAGGACGTCGCCTGGCACGCCGGCAACTGGTACGTCAACGCCAAGTCGATCGGACTGGAACACGAGGGCTTCGCCGCGCAGGGCACCTGGTACACCGAGGCGATGTACCGGACCTCGGCGAAGCTCGTCCGGCACCTCGCGCTGCGGCTGGGGATCCCGCTGGACCTCCAGCACATCATCGGCCATGACAACGTGCCCGGCACCACCGCGTCGACGGTGCGTGGGATGCACTGGGACCCGGGACCCTACTGGGATTGGACGCACTACTTCGACCTGCTGGACGCGCCACGGCTGGACACCGGTACCCCGGCCACCGGGCTGGTCCGGATCGACCCCGACTACGCGACCAACCAGCCGGCGTTCACCGGCTGCGTCACCCCGGGGACGCCGTGCGCGCCGCGCGGCTCGTCGTCGGTGCTCATGCGCACCGCGCCGTCCGCGGACGCGCCGCTGGTCAACGACATCGCGCTGCGCCCCGACGGCACCCCGAACACGATGGACGTGTCGGACCACGGTGCCCGGGCCTCCGCCGGCCAGACGTACGCGCTGGCCGGTCGGCAGGGCGACTGGACCGCCATCTGGTACCTCGGGCAGCGAGCCTGGTTCCACAACCCGGCGTCCGCGCCGACCGCCACCTGGACCGTCGGAATGGTGGTCACCCCGAAGCCCGGCCGCGCCACGATCCCCGTGTACGGGCGGGCGTACCCGGAGCAGGCCGCCTACCCGGCCGGCGTGCCCTACCAGGCGATCTCACCGCTGCAGTACACCCTCGCCGCCGGTCAGCGGTACGCCGTCGGCGCGGTGCTGCAAGGCGAGTACTACCGGGCCAGCACGTTCGACGGCTCCTCGCCCGGCGACTGGACGGTGATCCGGGGCGAGAACCGGTACGCGCAGATCCAGTTCGGCCACCGCGTCATGTACGTCGACCTCGCCGACGTACAGCTCCTGCCGTCCCCGGTGGGCGCACCCCGCTGAGGAACCACGACGGCCCCCGGTCGGTGTGACCGGGGGCCGTCGTCGCGTGGTGGGGGATCAGCTGGGTCTGCGGAATCCCGCGACCGGCATGGTGTTGATGCTGGACACCTGCACCGGTTGGCCCGCACGTGGGGCGTGCACCATCTGGTTGTTACCCAGATACAGCCCGACATGGCTCAGACCGGAGAAGAAGAAGACAAGGTCACCGGGACGGGCGTCAGCCCGCGAAACGGCCTTGCCCTCGTTCCACTGGTCACCGGTGAAGTGGGTGAGGTAGATCCCGGCCGACTTGTAGGCGTACTGGGTCAGCCCCGAGCAGTCGAACGAGTTCGGGCCGGTGGCACCCCAGACGTACGGATCGCCGACCTGTTGGCAGGCGGTCTTGATCGCCTTCTGGGCGGCCACGGCGAGCACACCGTTGATGGTCGGGCAGCCGGCGGTCTTGACGGTGGTCTTCGGCATCGACGCCTCGAGCTTCTTGATCTCCGCGTCGATCTGCTTCTTCTTGGCCGCCAGCTCGTTCTGCTGCTTGGTCTGGGTGGCGATCAGCGCGTCGAGCTTCTGCTTCTCGCCGTCGTACTTGGCCCGGACGGCCAGCACGCCCTCGACCTCCTTGCGCTCCTGCGCGGCTAGCCGGTCGAGGAGGGTGAGCTGCTCGGTGAGCGTGTCCGGCTTGGCGCTGACCAGCAGAGCGCCGATCTCCTGCGAGGGGCCCGACATGTAGTAGCGGGAAGCGAGGTCACCGACCCGGTTGAGCGCCAAATCGCTCTGTAGGGCCAGCGGCTCGATCTTCTTCTGCAGGTCGGTCGACTTCTTCCGGTTGACCTTGAGCTGCGCCCGCACCTTGTTGTACTGCTCGATCGCGGGCTCCAACTGCTCCCACTTCTTGTCGATCTGCGCCTCGATCTCGTCGACCGTCGGCTCGGCCTGGGCCGGCACGGCGAGCATTCCGGCACCGACCGCAGCGGCGGCGACCAGCACGAGCAGACGGTGGACAACCCGGTGCAGACCGCCCGACCGAGCGGACAGTCCCGGGGCGTGACGATGAGGGGGCATGGTTGCCACCGGCACCGACTCCTTTGCAACCGACCGCCGGGCGCCTCGCGTGAGGGAAGGGCCGAGGCAGACGACCCACAGCGGTCGGAGCACCACATTAGGGAAGCGCCGGACCGGAATCAAGGCGAGCCGAGTCACCGTCACTGTCAGGCAACCACTTGCACACCAAGTGTGTTGGTCAATTAACCAACGATTGCAGTCAATACATCATCGAGCGTCACCACACCGAGCGGACGACGACCGTCACTGACCAGCACCATGTGCCGCCGTTCCCTGCGCATGGCCAGCAGCAGATCGGCCAGCGTACGGTCCGGCGGCACCACCGCCAACGGCCGGTACACCTGGGCCGGCACCGGCTCACGGCGGCCCTGCCCGGCGTACCCGAGCACGTCCTTGACGTGCACGAAGCCCAGGACACGCCGGGTGGACCGCTGCACGACCGGAAATCGGGACCGGCCGGTACGGGTCGCCAGCACCTCCAGCGACGCCGGGGAGACGTCCTCGGCCACCGTCACCACCGTCGACCACGGCTGTAGGGCGTCCGCCGCGGTCCGGGTGTGCAGGGCCAACGCACCGGTGATCCGGGCGTGCTCCTCGGCGTCGAGCAGCCCCTCCGTACGCGCCTGCGACACCAGCCCGGCCAACTCCTCGGCGGTGAACACCGTCTTCACGGCCTCCGTCGCCTCGATCCGCCAGAGGGCCAGCACCCGCCGGGCCGCCCACTTCATCGCCAGCAGCAACGGCTTGGTGGCGACGCAGAACGCCAGCAGGGCCGGGCCCAGCCAGAGCGCGGAGACCTCCGGCCCGGCCAGCGTGATGTTCTTCGGCACCATCTCGCCCACGACCGTGTGCAGGAAGACGACGACGCCGAGCGCGAGCACGAACGCCACCGGGTGCACCGCACGCTCGGGCAGGCCGACAGCGTGGAACGGCAACTCGAGCAGATGGGCCAGCGCCGGCTCCGCGATCGCGCCGAGGCCCAGCGAGCAGACCGTGATGCCGAGTTGCGCGCCGGCGATCATCAGCGGGATCTGGTTCATCGCCGACAACGCCCAGCGCGCCCGCTTCGAGCCGGCCGCCAACGGCTCGATCACCGTCCGACGGGACGCGATCAGCGCGAACTCACTGCCCACGAAGAACCCGTTGCCGAGCAGCAGCAGCACGGCCACCAGCAGCTCAGTCATCGGCGTCCGGATCCGCCGGACGCAGCACCCGGACCTGCTCGATCCGGTGCCGCTCCACCTCCACCACGGTGAACTCCCAGCCGTCGGCGTCGACCGTCTCGCCGGGCAGCGGGATGTGCCCGAGCCGCGCCAGCAGGAAACCGGCCAGCGTCTCGTACGGCCCCTCGGGCAGCCGGAAGCCCGTCTGCTCGACCAGTTCGTCGGAGCGCAGCACCCCGTCGACCAGCACCGTGCGCTCCCCGCCCGGGACGGTCAGCTCAAAGGGCCCGACGTCGTCCACGGTGGCCGGGTCGAACTCGTCGGCGATCTCGCCCACCAACTCCTCGACCAGGTCCTCGATCGTCACCACGCCATCCGTGCCGCCGTACTCGTCGACGACGATGGCCAGGTCGGCGCCGGCCGCCTTCAACGCCGCCAGCACGCCGTCCAGGTCCAGGCTCTCCGGCACGTACACCGGCTCACGGGCCACCGCGGCGACCATGGTCGACGCCCGCGCGGCCAGCGGCACGCCCAGCGCGTCCGGCACGCCCGCCACCCCGGTGACGAGGTCCAGAGTCTCCTCGTACACCGGAAAGCGGGTCCGTCCCGTCCGCCGGGACTGTTCGAGCAGCTCGGCTACGGTCGCGGTGGCCCGCAGCGCGACCACGTCGACCCGCGGCGTCATCGCCTCAGCCGCCCGCTTGTCGCCGAACCGGATGGTGCGACGCAGCAGCATCGCCGTGTCCGGCGGCAGCGCGCCCGCGCGGGCCGAGATGGCGGCCAGCAGACCCAGCTCCTCCGGCGAGCGGGCGCTGGCCAGCTCCTCCTGGGGCTCCACGCCGAGCGCCCGGACCAACCGGTTCGCCGATCCGTTCAGGCCCCGGATCAACCAGCCGAAGGTCCGGGAAAAGGTGTGCATCGGCCCGGCGGTGGCCAGCGCGGCGGGCATCGGCCGGGCCAGCGCCGCGTTCTTGGGCACCAGCTCGCCGAAGAGCATGGAGAGGAGCGTCGCCAGGGCCAGCGCCAGGAACGGGGTGAAGCGCTCGGTGCTCTCCCCGGCCACGGGACGCAGCAGCGGGGTGAAGATCCGGGCCAGCGCCGGTTCGGCCAGGTAACCGGTGAGCAGGGCGGTGATGGTGATCCCGAGCTGCGCCCCGGAGAGCTGGAAGGACAGCTCACGCAGCGCGGCGCGTACCGTCCGGGCGGCCTCGTCGCCAGCGGCGGCCCGCCGGTCGATCTCCGCGCGGTCGACCGTGACCAGAGCGAACTCGGCCGCGACGAAGAACGCGTTGCCGGCGGTCAGCGCAACGAAGCCGACCAGCGGCAGCAGCGTCATCAATAGCAGGCCGTCGATGTCTCCTCACCTCGGCGAGATTCTTGCACGGCGGCGACGGCCGCTGAGGGCCGCCGCCACCGATGTGCAGAACCCAGGTGTACGCCTCAGCCGGCGACCGGCGTCGACAGCTTGTCGCCCCGCGGCTGTTCGGGCTTGACCGAGCGCAGCAGGACGCTCGCCACGTCGATGACCTCGACCTGCTCGCCGGCGCCCTTGCCGTTGACGCCGTCGTTGAGCATGGTCGAGCAGAACGGGCAGCCCACGGCGACCGTCTTCGCCCCGGTGGCCATGGCCTCCTCGACCCGGTCCACGTTGATCCGCTTGCCGATCTTCTCCTCCATCCACATCCGGGCGCCGCCGGCGCCGCAGCAGAAGGAGCGCTCGCTGTTGCGCGGCATCTCGGTGATCTCACCCTCGATCGCGTCGCCAAGCACCTCGCGGGGAGCGGCGAAGACCCGGTTGTGCCGGCCCAGGTAGCAAGGGTCGTGGTAGGTGACACCGCCGTCGACCGGCTGCACCGGCGTGAGCTTGCCGGTGGACACCAGGTGGGCCAGCAACTGGGTGTGGTGCACCACCTCGAACTCGCCGCCGAGCTGGCCGTACTCGTTGCCCAGGGTGTTGAAGCAGTGCGGGCAGGTAGCGACGATCTTTCGCTTGGCCTTCTCGCGGCCGTCGAACGCCTCGTTCAGCGTCTCGACGTTCTGCTGGGCGAGCATCTGGAAGACGAACTCGTTGCCGATCCGGCGGGCCGGGTCACCGGAACAGGTCTCGCCCTCGCCGAGGATCGCGAAGCTCACGCCCGCCTCGTTGAGCAGTGTGGCGACCGCGCGGGTGGTCTTCTTGGCCCGATCCTCGAACGCGCCGGCGCAGCCGACCCAGAACAGGTACTCGAAGTCGTCCACCTCGCCGACCCGCGGCACCTCGAAGTCGAGGCCCTTGGTCCAGTCCTCGCGGGTGTTCTGCGGTGCGCCCCACGGGTTGCCCTTGTTCTCCAGGTTGCGCAGCATCACGCCGGCCTCGGAGGGGAAGCTCGACTCGATCAGCACCTGGTAGCGCCGCATGTCGACGATGTGGTCGACGTGCTCGATGTCCACCGGGCACTGCTCGACGCAGGCGCCGCACGTGGTGCAGGACCAGAGCACGTCCGGGTCGATGACGCCGCTCTCCTCGGCCGTCCCGATCAGCGGCTTGTCACCCTCGGCGAGCGACAGCACGTCCAGGTGCGCGAGCTGCGCCTGGGTGGCCTTCTCCTCGCCGGTGAGGTCCTTGCCGCCGCCGGCCAGCAGGTAGGGGGCCTTCGCGTACGCGTGGTCGCGCAGGCTGAGCACGAGCAGCTTCGGCGACAGCGGCTTGCCGGTGTTCCAGGCGGGGCACTGCGACTGGCAGCGCCCGCACTCGGTGCAGGTGCTGAAGTCCAGCAGGCCCTTCCAGGTGAACTGCTCGACCTGGGCCACGCCGAACTGGTCCTTCTCCGGGTCGGCCTCCTCGAAGTCGAGCGGCTTGCCCTGGCTGGTCATCGGTCGCAGGGGGCCCAGCCCGGAACCGGCCGGCTTCCCCGGGTCACGCTTGAAGAAGATGTTGGGGAACGCCAGGAAGCGGTGCCAGGCAACGCCCATGGTGACGTTCAGCGAAATGACGATCAGCCAGGTCATCGAAATGACGATCTTGATGAGCGCGGCGACGCTCGCACCGTCCGACCAGTCGGGAAGGACCGCGCCGACCGCGTGGCTGACCGGGGTCGCCCAGAGCGGGTACTCGAAGTGGTCGGTGGCGACCTTGAAGCCCCGGATCACCAGGCCGAAGATCAGGACCAGCAGCACGATCCACTCGACGAAGTAGCCCTGCCACATGGTCGAGCCGGTGAAGCGGGAGCGGCCGCCGGGCCGGTTCGGCCGGTTGCGCAGCCGGATCGCCATCAACACCAGGATGCCGACCAGCCCCAGCACGGTGATGATCTCGGTGGCCAGCCCGAAGACGGTCCAGTGCCCGATGATCGGCAGGCCGCCGGTCGGCGTGACCACCTCGAAGTACGCCTCGAGCACCAGCAGGGACAGCACGATGAAGCCGACCATCACGAACCAGTGGGCGGCACCCACCACACCCCACTTCAGCATCCGGGTGTGGCCGGCGGTCTCCACCAGCATCTTCCTGGCACGGGCGCCCTTGTCGGCGAACCGCTCCGGAGCGGGTTGCCCCAGCCGGATGACGGCCGTCATCTTCATGACCGCGCGCACCGCCAGCCACACCGCCACGGCGGTGATGCCAGCCGCGAGGATCGTGGTGACGATCTGGACGCTGCCCATCGAGTTGGCCTCCCCGGTCTGCTGCTCGTCGAGCGGTTCAGCAACCGGGGCCGGGGCAGGACGAGGCCAGCGTCGCGCCGCTGCCACACCTGCGACCGGACCGGTCGATGACCTCGCTCCGCTCGGTCATGCAGTGCAGCCTACGCGCAAGGTTACCCGTCAGTAACGTGAGTCATCTCGCAATAGGCCGCGCCGCCTGCGGACACCATAGGGTGCCCGGCCCGGTCCTGCCGGGCAGGGGCTCGGCGGGTGATGGAGATCCTGCTGTGCGGCGGCGCGCCGGCCGGGGTCAGCGCCAGCGGGAGAGCAGCACCAGCGACGCGACCATCGCGCCGAAGCCGACCGCCAGGTTCCAGTACTGCCACGAGGCAACCGGGTACTCCTGCTCGGAGAGGTAGTAGACGACGAGCCAGCCGATGCCCGCGACGATCAGAGCGACCGCGGTGATCGGGAGCCACACCGGGCTAGGCTTGCGCGACGCCGCCGTCGTCGTCGGACGGACGTCCGTCGGCGGGGTGTACACCTTCTTCTTGCGGACCTGAGACTTGGGCACGGCGCTCTCCAGAGGGGGTGACAACCTCGTCCGGCCTGACAACCGGACGCGGAGGCGACGGTTCATGGCCAATAATGTTCGACAGCTAGCGTAGTCCCGAACGGCCGCCTGGACCACGAATGGGGTCAGGCAGGTACATGGAGTGACCGAAAAGGGCGGGACTGTTCGCATCGCGGCCCCGCCGTCACGAACCGATCCCCGACACGCGGAAGGAACGCTCGGTGGAGTACACATCCGGCGCCGCCTCCTGGCAGAAGGTCCTCCGACGGGCCGTCGCCGGGCTGCTGCCCCGGCGGCCACGCCAACGGCGGCCAGGCTGGTCGATCGGGGTCCCCCTGATCGCCGCCGCAGCGGGACTGCTCTTCACCACCACCGCGACCACGGCGGGCGGCACCGCCCTACGGGAGGACCGGCGGCCCCAGCTCAACCAGCTCATCGAGGAGCGGCAGCAGCAGGTCACGGCGAGCGAGCGCCGCGCCGCCACCCTGCGGAACGAGGTCGAGCAACGCACCAACACGCTCGCCGACTCGGACGCCCCGATCAAGGCCCAGCAGAACCGCGCCCAGCGCAGCCTCCAGGCCGCCGGGTTCACCCCCGTAACCGGCACGGCCGTGACTGTCGAGCTGAACGACGCGCCCCAGCACAACGACGAGGCTCACTCCGACGCCACCAACGACGACCTGGTCGTGCACCAGGGCGACGTACAGGCGGTGGTCAACGCGCTCTGGGCAGGTGGTGCGGAGGCCATGTCAATCATGAACGTCCGCGTGCTCGCAACCAGCGCGGTACGCTGCGTCGGTAACACCCTGCTGCTGCACGGCCGGGTGTACTCCCCACCGTTCAAGATCGTAGCAATCGGCGATCCCGCTGCGCTTCAGCAGGCCCTCGCCAGCTCTGAGGGAGTCCGGTTGTTCAAGGACGCTGTCGACGACTACCAACTCGGCTACAAGGAGTCCGTCTCCACCGTGACCGTCCCGGCCTTCGAGGACTCGACCGCCCTGCGCTCGGCGACGGTGCCGAAGTGAGCGACCCCGAGGACCGCCGCGACGGACGACACCGGGACCAGGCCGACGAACCGACCGACTTCCTGCCCAAGGTCAACCGACCCGAGCCGGGTCGCGCGGAGTCGTCCCCGGGTCGCGCGGAGTCGTCGCCGGGCCGCGTCGAGCCGGCTCCGGGCCGGGCGCCGACCGGCAACTGGCCCGAGCCTGTGCTGCCCAGTCGTTCACGGACGACCCGCCCGCCGGCCGCCTTCGAGCCGCCGAACCCCACCGGCCCGTCCCCGGTCGACCGGCCCGCCCCGCCGCAGGCGGGCCACCGCGACCCTGCCCCGCGCGCCGATCACGTTGCCCCGCCGAGCGCCGGACAGCCCGACCAGCAGCGCACCCCCGACCACCCGACCCCCCCGGCGCCACCGCGCTGGCCGGGCAACCCGGCGGCCGACGTGGCACCGCGCCGCGAGTCCGCCCATCCCGGCCGGCCGACTGCGCCTTCCCCGCAGGCACCGGTCCGACCGGCCGCCCCGGGCACCGACCCCACACGCTCGCCGGCGGCGGAAGGTGCCGCAACGAGCCGTCCGTCGACCGCCGGCGCACCGGCCGCGCCGGCCCAGGCTCCTGGCGTCCCGGCGACTTCCGGCGACTTCGGTCGGCCCGGCATGTCGACACCCGGTGGGGCCTTTACGCCGACATGGGCCTCGACACCCCCGGGCGCCTCCACGCCCCTGAGCGCCTCCACGCCTCCGGGCGCCTCCACGCCCCTGAGCGCCTCCACGCCTCTGAGCACGTCCACGCCCCTGAGCGCCTCCACGCCTCTGGGCGGCGACGCGCCGACCGCGTTCCTCCCCACGGTCGCCGCCGGGCCCGCGCGTCCGACCAACACGTCGAGCACTCCCGTCTCCCCGGCCGGCCCCGGCCGCACCGCCGACCCGAACGCCACCGCGGTCATCCCCGCCGTGACCAGCGGGCCGACGCCCCGGCCCCCGGCCATGGACTCGACGGCCCTGATGGGCGCGGTTCCCCGTACGCCACCCCCGGGAGGCCCAGCCGGCGCGGACGACGGCACCGCCGAGCCGCCCCAGCCGCGTCGGGGGGAGCGGGTCGTCCAACTCCGGCCGCACCAGACCGGCGAGGGCTACAAGAGCGTCTACTCCGAGCTCACCCGCCCGTCCCTCGCCTCCCGAATTCGGACCGGCATCCGGGCCACCGGCGAGGTCCTGATCACCTTCGGCCTGGTGGTGCTACTCTTCGCCGGTTACGAGGTGTGGGGCAAGTCCGCCGTCGTCGGTGCCCACCAGAACGACCTCAGCAGCCAACTCGCCCAGGAGTGGGGGCCGACCGACGACCCGACGGTCGTCCCGTCCACGGCACCGAGCGCCAAGCCCTCCCCGCCGGTGCGCGGCAAGCCGATCGCCGGCCTCTACATTCCCAAGCTCGACAAGAACTGGGTGGTGGTCGAGGGCGTCACCCAGGACGACATCCGGTACGCCCCGGGCCACTACCCGACCAGTGCGCAGCCCGGCCAAATCGGCAACTTCTCCGTCGCCGGCCACCGCAACCGGGCCACCTTCTGGCGGCTGGACGAGCTGCACGACGGCGACGCGATCGTGGTCGAGAGCAAGACCGACTGGTTCGTCTACCGGGTGGCGCAGACCCGGATCGTCAAACCCACGCAGGTCGAGGTGGTGGCGCCGGTGCCCGGCGAGCCGGACAAGAAGCCGACCAAGCGGATGCTGACGCTGACCACGTGCAACCCGAAGTGGGACAACTACCAGCGCCTGATCGTCCACGCCGAGCTGGATCGGACCCAGCCCAAGTCGGCGGGCCGCCCGACGGAGCTGGGGGGCTGACGCGATGTACGCGTTCATCTGGCGCAAGCTCCCGTTCGGGCTGGCCGGCAAGCTCACCGGTTCGGTGCTGCTCGCGGTCGCCACGGTGGCCCTGCTCTGGTACGTGGCCTTCCCGTGGGCCGAGCCCCTGCTGCCCTTCGACGACGTGCAGGTCACCCAGGACTCCGGCGTTCCCGGGGAGCCGGGCGAGCCGGGCGGTGGCGACGCGGTGACCGGGGAGACTCCGGCCGGCGACGAGCACGACCTGCCGTACGACACGAAACGGAACAATCCCGAGCCGTCCTCTTCGAGCAGGTGACGATGCGCGTCCTGGTGATCGACAACTACGACTCGTTCGTCTTCAACCTGGTGCAGTACCTGGGCCAGCTCGGTGTGGACTGCGATGTCCGCCGCAACGACGAGATCGACGTCGCCGACGTCGGCCGGCTGGGCGCGGCGGGCGTTCTGCTCTCACCCGGGCCGGGCAGCCCGGATCGGGCCGGCATCTGCCTGGACGTCATCCGGGAGTACGCGGGCAAGCTGCCGATCTTCGGCGTCTGCCTCGGCCACCAGGCGATCGGGGAGGCGTTCGGGGCGACCGTCACCCGGGCCGCCGAGCTGCTGCACGGTAAGACCTCCGAGGTACGGCACCACTCCGTCGGTGTGCTCGCCGGCCTGCCCGACCCGTTCACCGCCACCCGCTACCACTCGCTGGCCGTACTCCCCGAGACGCTGCCTGACGAGCTGGAGGTCACCGGCTGGACCGGCTCCGGGGTGGTGATGGCGATGCGGCATCGGACGCTGCCCATCGAGGGTGTGCAGTTCCACCCGGAGTCGGTGCTCACCGAGGGCGGCCACCTGATGCTCGCCAACTGGCTGGCGAGTTGCGGTCACACCGAGGCCCTGGAGCGCGCCCCCGCGCTGGCCGCCGAGGTGGACGCCCGGCGACTCGCCGCCTTCGCCACCGCGTAGACCGGCACCGGCCGGTCAGCTTGTCAGGGCGTCCCGCACGGCGGGGCTCACCGACGACCGGACCGCAGGTGGCCGGTCGCGGAACGCGTCCCAGGCTGCCTTGCCGCTGGCGAGGTAGTCCCGGACCGCCTTGCCGGCGAGCATGACGGACCCGCATCCGTCGCATCGAGCGGAGACCCCGTCGACGTCGAGGCCGAGGTGCCGGCAGAGCGTCACAGCCCGGGACAGGTGGTAGGACTGCGTCACGATCAGCGCACGCTCGACGCCGTACACGTCCCGGGCGCGGACGCAGCTGTCGTACGTGTCCAGGCCGAACGGGTCCGCCACCACCCGTCGCGGGTCGACACCGAGTCGCTCGGTCAGGTACGCGGTCATCACCGTCGGCTCGTCGCCGGAGGTGCCAGCGCCATCGCCGGAGACGAGCACCACCCGAGCCCGTCCGGTGCGTACCAGCTCGGCGGCGGTCTCCAGACGGCCGACGAGCCGGTCGCTCGGTTGCTGCCCGTCCGCCGCCGCAGCGGTGCCCAGGACGATCACGACGTCGGCGGCGGTCGCCTCCGACTCGTGGTGGGTGTGCCCGCGTGCGCCGATCGTCGTCCACAGCCACGGGACACTGCTCAGCACCACCACGACCACGCCCAGGAGCGCCACGCGTCGCAGCCATCGTCGCCGCCGGCCCGCCACCGCTGGGCGGTCGTCGGCGGACGCCCGGAGGCACCGCACCCCGATGCGGACGGCTACTCCTCGGAAAGTCGGACCGGCGGCGGGAAGATCGGCTGGCCGGAGCCGCCACCACTGCCGGGCGTGGCCGTGCTGCTCGGCGTCGGGCTTGGGGTCACCGGCGGGCTGGGCGTCTCCACCACGGGTTCGGGGATGCCGATCTCGATGGTCACGGTCTTGCCCTGCGCCAGCTCGGTGCCGCCCCGTGGGTTCTGCTTCTGCACCCGGCCGGCCTCGGCGGCCGGTACCTCGTCGCCGTCTTTGAAGTTGACCTCGTACCCCGCCGCGCGGAGTTCGGCGGCGGCCTCGTCCTTGGTGGAGTTGACGACGTTTGGCACCTTGCTGACGTTGCCGCGGGATACCTCGACGGTCACCTTGCTGTCCTGGGGGACGGTGGACCCCGAGGGCGGCGTGAGCTTGACGACGATGCCCTTCTGGGCCGGGTTGTCGACCGACTTCTGCTCCACGACCAGACCCAGACCCTCGAGCTGGTCCTTGACGTTCTCGAACTGGGAGTTCACCAGACCGGAGGGGATCTTGACGTCGGGCTTACCGTCGCAGATCTGGACGGTCACCGTGCTCGCCTGCTTCAGCCGGACGCCCGCCGCGGGATCCTGCTTGGCGACGGTGCCCTTCGTGCAGTCGTTGGCCAGGACAGGGTCGCCCACCACCGGGTTGAAACCCGCGTTACGGATCTCGATGACCGCCGCGTCGCGTGTCTTGCCGGCGAGGGTGGGCACGGACTTCAGGTCCTTGTCCTGCTGACTCCACAGCAGCACGGCCACCAGAGCGATCACCGCCAGCACGCCGACCGCGCTGAACAGAGCGATCAACCAGGAGGACGCCTTGCGCTGGCGCGGGTCGCCGACCCGCGCCGGGATCTGCCGGGTCTGCGGCCCGGCGGAGGCAGGCGGGTAGCTGCCAGCGCCGCCGGCCGGGGCCATCGCCACCGTCTCCGCCTCGCGCATCACCGGAGTGGCCAGTACCGGTCGGCCAGCGGCGGCGCGGAGCAGGTCGGCCCGCATCTCGCCGGCGCTCTGGTAGCGGTTGAGCGGGTTCTTGGAGAGCGCCTTGAGCACGATCGCGTCGACCGCCGGGGTGACGTCCGGGTTGATGTCGCTCGGGGTCGGCGGAGTCTCCCGTACATGCTGGTAGGCGACGCTGACCGGGCTGTCGCCGACGAACGGCGGGTGTCCACAAACCAGCTCGAAGAGGACACAGCCGGCCGCGTACACATCGGAGCGGGCGTCCACGGCCTCACCGCGCGCCTGCTCGGGCGACAGGTACTGGGCCGTGCCGATGACCGCGCTGGTCTGCGTCATGGTGGTCGCGCCACTGGCCAGCGCCCGGGCGATGCCGAAGTCCATCACCTTGACCTGGCCGGTCTGGGTGAGCATGACGTTGCCCGGCTTGATGTCCCGGTGGATGATGCCGTGCCGGTGGCTGAACTCCAACGCCGCGCACATGTCGGCGCAGATCTCCAACGCACGACGGGGCTGCAACCGGCCCTCGGCGCCGAGGACCTCCTTCAACGTCCGTCCGTTGACGAACTCCATGACGATGAAGGGCAGCGTCTCGCCGGTCGGGGCGGTCTCCTCGCCGGTGTCGTAGACCGCCACGATCGCCGGGTGGTTGAGCGAGGCGGCGTTCTGCGCCTCCCGGCGGAAGCGCATCTGGAACGTCGCGTCCCGGGCGAGGTCGGTGCGGAGCATCTTGATCGCGACGTCCCGACCGAGCCGGAGGTCGCGACCGCGGTGCACCTCGGCCATGCCGCCGTAGCCGAGCAGCTCGCCGACCTGGTACCTGCCACCGAGCAGGCGGGCCTGCGCTGTCATCGCGTCTGTCGTCCTTCGCTCGTCGTCATCCCGCCGTCACCCGGCCGGAGTCGTCCCTCACGACGGTACGACGTCCGGGTCGCATCGTCGTGTCCGTCGAGCCGCAGCGCGCCGGACGTCACGGTCTGTGAAGCCGGCGCCTCGGACGCACCGGTCTGCGACTGCTTCCGCAGGTTGTAGGAAATCACGCCGGAGCAGAGCAGGACCAGTAAGGCCAGCAGGATGGCGAGGAGCACCATCCCGGGTCGGGACCGGCTGGGCTCGGGTGCCGGGCCGGCCTGCCGGGCGTACGCCGGTGGTTGTTCCTGCCGGGTCTGTGCCGGCGGCACAGCCGCGGCGCCGCGCGGATAGCCATTCTGGGCGACCGGCAGCCGGGCGTGCGGTACGGCCGGCGCGACCGCCGTGGGGCGAGGTTGCGCGGCCGGCGCGATCGTGGTGGGTCGCTGCCCGACGGGCGGCTGCCGGTGCGGCGCGCCCGGCGGGCGGAACTGCTGCGCCTGCGGAACCTGGGCCCGGCCGGGAGCGGCGGGAGAGGACGGTACCCCGGAGATCGGCGCGGAGTGACCGCCGGTCCGGGCCTGCTGGGACAACGCGGCCTTGAGCTGCCGGGCGACTGCGGCCAGGGCGGCCGCGCTCGGCCACCGGGCGGCCGGATCCTTGGCCAGCGCCCGCTCGACGACCGCCCGGACCTGCGGCGGGATGTCGTTGGGCAGCGGCCGGGGCGTCTCCCGGACGTGCCGCATGGCGATGTCGAGCGGGTTGTCGCCCTCGAACGGTCGCCGTCCGGCGAGGCACTGGTAGGCGACCACGCCGAGCGCGTACACGTCGGACGCCGGGGTTGCCACCTGCCCGGTGGCCTGCTCCGGCGAGATGTACGAGGCGGTGCCGAGCACCGAGCCGGCGGCGGTGAGCTGCCCGACGATGTCGGAGCGGGCGATGCCGAAGTCGGTCAGCACGAGCGTGCCGTTCGGCCGGACCAGCAGGTTGCCCGGCTTCACGTCGCGGTGCACGATGCCCTTCTCGTGCGCAGCGTGCAGCGCGTCTGCGGCCTGCGCGACGAGGGCCATCGTCCGCGCCGGAGTGAGCCGGCCGACCCGGCTCAGCGTGGACGACAGGGCGTCGCCCTCGACGTACTCCATGACCAGGAACGCGATCTGCTGGTCGTTGCCGAAGTCGTAGACGTCGACGACGCCCGGGTGGTTGATGGTGGCCATCGTCCGGGCCTCGCCGCGGAACCGCTCGGCGAAGTCCGGGTCGTCGAGCAGCGCGGGGAGCAGGCTCTTCACCGCGACGGTCCGGCCGAGCACCTGGTCGGTGCCGCGCCAGACGTCGCCCATGCCGCCGCTGGCGATCCGCTCGTCGAGACGGTAGCGGTTGCCGAGCTGGACGCCGGGGCTGAGCATGTCAGCGGCCCCCGGGGTCGGCGATGGCCGCCCGCATGATCTGGCCACCGATCCGGGCCGCCTCGCCGCTGCCACCGCTGCCGGCCTGTTCCAGTACGACACACACGGCCGAGACGGGGTTGCCGTTCTTGTCCAGCGCGAAACCGATGAACCAGCCGTGGTCGGGGCGGTCCGGGGCGGACTGCGCCGTGCCCGTCTTGCCGCCGACCGTGTAACCGCTGATCGCCGCCTTCTTGCCGGTGCCCTTCTGGACGACGCTGACCATCATGTCGCGCAGGTCGGAGGCGACCTGCGGCTGGACGGGCTGGCGCAGCTCCCGTGCCTTCGCGCTGTAGTAGCTGGTGGTCCGGTCCGGGGCGAGTAGCTGCCGGACCAGGTACGGCCGCATCTGGCTGCCGCCGTTGGCGACCGCCCCGGCGATCATCGCGCCCTGCAACGGGGTCATCCGGACGTTGTTCTGACCGATCGAGGACTGGGCCAGCGCGGCCGGGTCGGTGCTGCCGTCCGGGTTCTGCATGTCGCCGGTCCGGCTGGCCGCCGTCCGCAGGCCGCCCTCGCCGAGTTGGCCGACGGTGAGGTCCTCCTGCTCGAAGCCGAACTGGCGGGCCTTCTCCTTGACCTTGTCCGCGCCGAGCCGCACGCCGAGCTGAGCGAAGCCCGTGTTGCAGGACTCGGTGACCGCCTCCTGGAGGGTGACCTGCGGCTCGGGGCAGATCGACGGGACGGCGTTATGGATCGGGCTGCCCGAGGTAGGCGGCGTGTAGCTGGAACCAGCCGGGATCTGGGTCGACTTGGTGACGCCGTTCTCCAACGCCGCCGCGGCAACCACGATCTTGAAGGTGGAGCCCGGGGGCAGCGTCTCGGAGAGGGCCCGGTTCTTCAGCGGACCGTCCGGGTTCTGCTCCAGCTTGTTGATCTCCGCAGCCGCCGCGGTCGTGTCGTGGCTGACGAGCGGGTTCGGGTCGAAGCTGGGCATCGACACCAGGGCCTGCACCGCACCGGTACGCGGGTCGATGGCGATCGCGGCGCCCCTCTTCGCATCCACCTGGTTGTTGCGCATCTGGTCGTACGCCACGTCCTGCGCCCGCTTCGAGAGCGTGAGCAGCACGTTGCCACCGGCGGTCTCGTCACCGGTGAACATGTCCTTGAACCGGTCGCCGATCAACTGGTCGCTGGTACCGGCCAGGAAGTCGTTCTCCAACTGCTCGATGCCGGTGTCGGCCAGGTTGACCGGCTTGTAGCCGAGCACGTGGGCGTACTTTGCGCCGCCCGGGTAGGTGCGCTGGAACTTCAGCTTGCCGGTGGTCTCCTTGCTGGTGGCCAACGCGGTGCCGCCGGCCTCGATGTTGCCGCGCTTGCGCTTGTAGTCGGCGACCTGGACCCGCCCGTTGTAGTCACTGGTGCGGTATTCGTCGGCCTTGTAGGACTGGATCCAGTTCAGGTTCGCGAAGAGCAGACCGAACAGGACCATGACGACGACGCCGACACGGCGCAGGGGTGCGTTCACGGCTTGATCACCTCCGTGGGAGCACCGTGCAACTGCTCGGGCGGACCGCCCGAGGGCCGGGCCGCCTTGCCGGCGCCGCCGGTCACCGGCCGCCGAGCCCCGTCGGAGACCCGCAGCAGGACCGCGATGAGCAGCCAGTTCGCCATCAGCGACGAACCACCGGCGGACAGGAACGGGGTGGTCTGGCCGGTCAGCGGAATCAGCTTGCTGATGCCACCGACGATCACGAAGACCTGGAGGCCCAGGGTGAAGGCGAGACCGCCGGCGAGCAACTTGCCGAACGAGTCACGGACCGCGAGCGCGGCGCGCAGACCCCGCTCCACGATCAGCAGGTAGACCACCAGCAGCGCGGAGAGACCGAAGAGGCCGATCTCCTCACCGATGCCGGCGAAGATGAAGTCGTTCTGCACCTCGGGCAGGATGTCCGGCTGCCCACCGCCCGGCCCGGCGCCGAAGAGCCCGCCCGTACCGAGGGCGAGCAGACCCTGGACGAGCTGGTAGCCCTTGTCGGTCGGGTCCGCGAACGGGTCCAGCCAGATCTCGGCACGCAGGTAGAAGTTGGCGAACGGGCCGCCGACCGTCGAACCGAGGACGTACGCGAGGTAGGCACCACCGAAGAAGAGGAGCAGACCGATCAGCAGCCAGCTGACCCGTTCGGTGGCGATGTAGAGGGTCACCACGAACATGCCGAAGTACAGCAGCGAGGTGCCGAGGTCCTTCTCGAAGACCAACACCAGGAGGCTGACCAGCCAGACCACGACCACCGGGCCGAGGTCCCGACCGCGCGGGAAGTCGACACCGAGGAACCGCCGGCTGGCCAGCGAGAGCACCTCACGCTTGCGCACGAGGTAGTACGCGAAGAAGACCAGCAGCGCCAGCTTGGCGAACTCACCCGGCTGAAGCGTGAACCCACCGACCCGGATCCACAGCTTGGCGCCGTTGATCTCGGACATGCTGCGCGGCAGCACCGCCGGGAGCATCACCAGCACGATGCCGGCGAGCCCCAGGGTGTACGCGTACCGGGAGACCGAACGGTGGTCGCGCATGATGGCGAGCAGGCCGGCGGCGAGGATCACCGAGGCGAGCGTCCACGCGAGCTGTCGACCGCCGATGCCGGCGAAGGTGGCCAGATCCTCCCGGTCGACCGGGGCGGCCTCGCCCAGGTCGATCCGGCGCAGGAAGCCCACGCCGAGGCCGTTCAGCAGGGCCACCGCCGGCAGCAGAGCCGGATCGGCGAACGGGGCGAGGAACCGGATGACCAGGTGCAGGCCGAGAAAGACCGCGCCGAGCGCGGCGGCGGGCATCCAGAAATCCGGCGTGACCGTGTCCAGAAGGTTCGCCTCGACGGTCGCCATGTACGCGGCCACCAGCACCATGGCCAGCAGCAGCAGGGACAGCTCGGCGTTGCGTCGGGACCGGGCCAGGCGTACGCCGGACTCCCCGCCCGTGGTGGCGGGCGAGGATGCCGGTGTGGCCGCTACGGTCACGGGTGGAGTCCTTGGGATCTCAGTCGACGCTCACTCGGGAGACCGGCAGCCGGCCGGGTCGAGCGCCGGCGGTGCCGAGTCGGAGGGCGTGGCGTCGGGTGCGGTGGTCGGATCGGTCCCGCCTGCGGTGGCCGCCGTGGTGGGGCTCGCGCTGACGACCCCGTTGACCGACGCGCTCGGGCTGGTGGCCGGCGTCGGGGACGTCACGGGCGGGCTCGCGGGGGCAGTGGGCGTGGGCGTGCCGGTCGGCGCTGCCGTGTCGGGCGGGCAGAGCGGCTTCAGGTTGGGGTTGCTCGGGGTGTCGCTGGTCAACTCCGCGAGCTGACGCTCGGCGTCCGGTTCGTTCTTGGCCCGGATGCCCACCTTGACCGTGTCCTGGGCGGCGACGGTGAGGTCGTCCAGCCGGGTGCCGCTGGTGCGGTGCACGGTGGACAGGTCCATCCCGGCGATCTGCCCCTGGATGCCCCGGAAGACGGCGACCTGGCCCTCCTCTGTGGCGCCCACGTAGTACTGGCGCTGGGTGTACGTCCAGCCGGCGAAGAGCCCACCGCCGAGAATCACCAGGAGAGCCAGGGCCATGGCGGTGGTGCGTACCGGACGACGCTTGCGCCGCTCCGGCTCGTCGTCGGCGGCCGCCGGCTCCTCGGGCGCGGCGGGGCGCGGCGCGGACAGCGCCGAGGCTCGGGCGGCCGGGGTCGAGTCGTCGGCGGAGGTGGCCATGCCGCGGTCCCGGGCGGCGGCGCCGCCGACGATCGGGGTGGCCTCGACGATGTCGTGGTCGGTGGCGTCGGCGATGATCACCGTGATGTTGTCCGGGCCGCCACCGCGCAGCGCGAGCTGCACCAGCCGCTCGACGCACTGCTGCGGATCGGTGTACTCCCGCAGGGCCTCGCCGATGGTTTCGGCGCTCACCACGCCCGAGAGGCCGTCGCTACAGATCAGGTACCGGTCACCGGGGAGCACCTGGCGCACCGAGTACTCCGGGTCGATGTCCCGGCCGTCCAGGGCGCGGGTCAGCAGCGACCGCTGCGGGTGGCTGCTGGCCTCCTCGGCGCTGATCCGGCCCTCGTCGACGAGCATCTGGACGTACGTGTCGTCCTTGGTGATCTGGGAGAATTCACCGTTGCGCAGGAGGTAGGCCCGCGAGTCGCCGATGTGGACCATCCCCAGCTTGCTGCCGGAGAAGAGGGTCGCCGTCAGCGTGGTGCCCATCCCCTCCAACTGCGGGTTGGCGTCCACCGTGTCGCGGAGCTGTTGGTTGGCGGTGCCCACGGCCGAACGCAACGCGTCGACGAGGGCGTCCCCTGGGACGTCCTCGTCGAGCGGCGCCATGGCACCGATGACGATGTTGCTGGCGACGTCACCGGCGGCCATGCCGCCCATGCCGTCGGCAACGGCGAGTAGCCGCGGCCCGGCGTAGACGGAGTCTTGATTGCCGTCACGGATCAGACCGCGGTCGCTGTGGGCCGCATAGCGCAGGGTCAGAGTCATGGCCGTAATTCGAGGGAAGTGCGGCCGATCCGGATCGGCACGCCGAGGGGTACGGGGGTTGGTCCGGTGACCTTAGCGCGATCGAGGTACGTCCCGTTAGTCGAGCCGAGATCCTCGACGAACCACTGGCCCTCGCGCGGCACGAGTCGCGCGTGCCGTGCGGAGGCGTAGTCGTCGGTGATGACCAGAGTGGAGTCCTCGGCCCGACCGATGGTGATCTGCGCTTCGCCAAGGGTGATGCGGGTGCCGGCCAGCTGACCGGCGGTGACCACCAGCTGGTGGGCCGCCCTGCCCCGCTTCACCTTCGCCGGTTTGGCCGCCTGCCCCGTCGAGGCGCCAACTGCGCGTGGTGCCGCCACCAGGCGACCGGACCGGGCTCCCGCGAAGAGATCTCTACGGATCACGCCGACCACCGTGAATACGAAGATCCACAGCAGGATCAGGAACCCGAACCGGGCAACGGTGATGACCAGTGCCGGCAAGGCGGCTCAGCCGTCCACGCGGAAGGTCAGCGTCGTGGTGCCGAGCTGGACCATGTCACCGGGGTTCAGGGCGACCGCGGAGACCCGCTGCCCGTTGACCATGGTGCCGTTGGTGGAGCCCAGATCGGTCAGCACAACCTGGCCGCCGTCGAAATCCAGTCGGGCGTGTCGCCGGGAGATCCCGACGTCGGGCAGGCGCAGGTTCGCCTGGTCACCGCGACCGATCACCGTCGACCCCATCTGGAGGGGGTAGGTGCGTCCGTCACCGGAGACCAGCCGCACGTTGCGGCCGCCACCGTGCCCGGGCGGCGGGCCGTAGCCGCCACCCTGGTCGTACGCGGGGTACGCGGGCGGACCGGCGTCGTAGCCGGGGCCCGACACCGGGGCGACCTCGCCACCGGTGTAGACCTCGGCCGTGACCCGGAACATTCCCGTGTCGAGGCCCTCGCCCCGCTCGATCTCCACGATCACGTCGCCGTAGACCGTCCAGGCCTGCTCGCCGATGAACTCCGCCTGCGACTGGGCCAGCTCCTGGGCCAGCGCGGCGGCGTACGGCGCCAGACGACTGTGGTCGAACGGCGAGAGATCGATCACGTAGCGGTTGGGCACCAACGTGCGCCCACCGGCCAGGATCGCCTTGTGCGCCTCGGCCTCCCGCTGCATGGCGTTGAGGATCTCCACGGGGTGGACCACCCCTTTGAAGACCTTGGCGAAAGCCCCTTCGACCAGGCCTTCCAGACGCTTCTCGAAGCGTTGCAGCACGCTCACCGGCTCCTCCTCGGGTCCCGAGGACATGATGGTATCCGGCCGGCGCGCGCGCAGCTCACACGCCGCTCGGCCGCCTGCTCCCGGCCCGTTCGGAAGGACCGGGACCACCGTGCTAATCTTTCGTCCGCCACGAACGGTAACCGCTCGTGGCGAGTGTCTGGGACAGCGTAGTATTCCCGGGGCCTGTTGGAGACAGCGGGTCCGGGGCGGCTACAGTGTTCCGGGTCGTGCCACGGGGATGTGGCGGAATGGCAGACGCGCACGGTTCAGGTCCGTGTGCCCGAAAGGGCGTGGGGGTTCAACTCCCCCCATCCCCACCAAAAGACGAGGGCTCCGCTTGATGCGGGGCCCTTCCGTCATATCGGGGCGTGCCGGGCGTCACGCTATGCTCCGATGGTTCTCTGCCTCCGATGGACCAGGAGTGGCGTGTGAGTGTCGCGTTGGTGACCGGTTCGGGTGGTCTGATCGGCTCCGAGGCGGTCCGGCACTTCGCCGGCCTCGGTCTGGACGTCGTCGGCATCGACAACGACATGCGCCGGTACTTCTTCGGCGAGGACGGCTCCACCTCGTGGAGCCTGGAGCGCCTCGGCCGTGACCTCGGTAACTCGTACACCCACTTCGCCGTGGACATCCGGGACCGGGACGGCCTGGAGCAGGTGTTCAAGAAGTACGGCTCGGACATCGCCGTGGTGATCCACAGCGCCGCCCAGCCGAGCCACGACTGGGCGGCCAAGGAGCCGTACACGGACTTCGACGTGAACGCCGGTGGCACTCTCAACATCCTGGAGAACACCCGTCGGCACGCGATCGACGCGCCGTTCATCCACTGCTCGACCAACAAGGTCTACGGCGACCGGCCCAACAGCCTGCCGCTGATCGAGCTGGAGACCCGGTACGAGCTGCCCGAGGACCACCGCTGGTACGCGGGCATCACCGAGGAGATGCCGATCGACCACTCGCTGCACTCGGTCTTCGGCGCCTCGAAGGTGGCCGCGGACGTGATGGTGCAGGAGTACGGCCGCTACTTCGACATGAAGACCGCCTGTTTCCGGGGCGGCACCCTGACCGGCCCGGCCCACTCGGCCGCGGAGCTGCACGGGTTCCTGGCGTACCTGATGCGCTGCGTGATGGAGGGTCGGACGTACAACCTGTTCGGCTACAAGGGCAAGATGGTCCGCGACGCGATCCACTCGCACGACGTGCTGACCGCGTTCGAGGCGTTCTTCCGGGCGCCCCGTTCGGCCGAGGTCTACAACCTCGGTGGCGGCCGGCACTCCAACACCTCCCACATCGAGGCCTTCCGGATCGCCGAGGAGATCACCGGCCGCGAGGCGCAGATCAACTACGTCGAGCAGAACCGCACCGGGGACCACCAGTGGTACGTGAGCAGCATGGCCCGGTTCGAGGCGCAGTACCCGGACTGGAACATCACGTACGACGTGCCGATGATCCTGCGGGAGATCTACGAGGCCAACGTGGACAAGTGGGTGCCGCAGGCATGACTCCCCAGACCAAGCGCAACGTGCTCGGCGTCCTCGTCGACGCCACCGACTACGCCTCGGCGACCGACGCCGTGGTGGCCGCGGCCCACGAGCGACGGCCTCTCGCGTTGACCGCGCTGGCCGTGCACGGTGTGATGACCGGGGTGCTCGATCCGGCGCACAACGCCCGGCTGAACTCCTTCGACGTGGTCACCCCGGACGGACAGCCGGTGCGCTGGGCGCTCAACCTGCTGCACCACGCCGGGCTCACCGACCGGGTCTACGGGCCGACGCTGACCCTGCACGTGCTCGCCCGCTTCGCCGCCGAGGGGCTGCCCGTCTACCTGTACGGCTCGACCGAGGAGACGTTGGCCAAGCTGATACCGGCGTTGGAGCGGATGTTCCCGGCCCTGAAGATCGCCGGGGTGGAGCCGTCGAAGTTCCGCGCGGTCCAGCCGGGCGAGGACGCCGAGATTGCCGACCGGATCCGGTCCAGCGGCGCCCGGCTCGTCCTGGTCGGGCTCGGCTGCCCCCGCCAGGAGGTCTTCACGTACGCCATGCGCCCGCTGCTGGACATGCCGATGATGGCGGTCGGCGCCGCGTTCGACTACCACGCCGGGCTGCTGCGCCAGCCTCCGCCGTGGATGCAGCGCGCCGGTCTGGAGTGGTTCTGGCGGCTCGGTCTGGAGCCGAAGCGGCTGTGGCGTCGCTACGTGATCCTCAACCCCGCCTACCTGACCCGGCTCGCCGTTCAGAAGACCGGTCTGTGGAAGGCCCGCCCCCCGGCCCCGGCCACCGAGCGGCCGGCCACCTTCGCGGTCTGACCCCCGATTCCTTACGACACGAGGCCCCACCCGGAGCGTACGCTTCGTCGGCGTACCGGATGGTTGCTGGCGCTCGCGCTGGCCGGCGTGGCGCTGCTCGCGGCGGTGTCCATCGGCGGCTTGTCGAGCGCCGACGCCGGGCCGATCGACCGGGCCGCCGCCGGGCTCACCCTCGCCACCGGCCCGGCGCTCGTGGTGGCCGTCTGCTCCGTACGGCGGATCCGCCGGCTGCGGGCCAGGGCCGGCGCGTTCGACGCCGCGCCCGGTACGCCCGCCCCGCACGGGCTGCGTGCCGCCGCCGCACACCCGCTCGTCGGGCTGCCGTTGCAGGTCACCGCCCTGGCGACACTGCCGGCGGTGATCGCGACAGCCGGCACGGACCTCGGCGCCGAACCCGGGGTAACCGGCCCGGCGACCACCGTCGGAGCACTCGCGGTGGCCGTCATCGGCGTCCGGCACGCGCTGCGACACAGCCGGCTCATCGAGCGGGCACAGCCCACCGCCGCACGGTCAGCGCGAGCGGCCGGCCCCCTGCACGTATAGGAGTTCCAGGATCGCCCGGGTCGCCTCGAACCAGCGGTCCAGCCAGCCGGGCGGCGGCACGCTGCCCTTCGGCGGCAGCTCCATCAGCAGGCCACGCATCAGCGGGTGGTCGGCCAGCGAACCGGTGGGCTCCATCGGCCAGCCGGTCGGCGGAAACGAGGGCTCGACCAGCGGGTTCGGGTCCAGCGACGGCAGTGAGAGCGGCGCGTCCCCGGCGTCCGGGGCCGACACCTCCCGCCCGTTCAACTCCTGATCGGTCGAGACCACCTCGGTCAGTACGGTGTCCCGACGCGCCCCGCGGTACTTGCCACCGAACCGCTCCGGCTTACCCGGACCGTTGGTGAGGTTCTCTGATCCGATCGTCGTCATCCGTCTCGCCTACCTCGCTCGGTTGCGGGTCGGTGCGGCGGGGTCATCGACCAACGCCGTACCGACGGGTTCAACGAGGCGGGCCCGCTGTGGCGACGGGAATCCCGGCGGAACCTCGCCGCGCCCGGCCGTCCCTGGTCGCCGCGCCCGGCTGTCCCTGGTCGCCGGAGCGCGGACACGGAAGGTCCCCGCCCGGTCGCGGACCGGACGGGGACCTTCATCGACCACTCGGTCAGGCCGAGCCCAACACACCACCCCTGGCTCCGGCGACGAAGGCACGCCAGTCACGGGGAGCGAAGACCAGGGCCGGGCCGGCCTTGTCCTTCGAATCCCGTACGCCGACTGCCCCGGTCACGTACGCCACCTCCACGCAGTTGTCGCAGTTCGGCCCGCTCTTCGAGCTCTTGAACCACGTCGCCCGCGTCAGGTCCACGGGGAACCTCTTGGTCGCCATCTCGGCTCCTCTGCCAGTTTTGCGATGTGTGCGACGGACTCCTCCGGACGAATGGCCGCAGCGCGGATGTGATCGAAGATGAAGCTGTACTTCTGCAGTTCGTCGCTCTTCTCGAGGAAGAGCCCACCCGTGGCGTTCTCCGCATACACAACATCCGGATCACCGGGCTCAGGGAAGCTGAGGATCGTGAAGGTGCCGTCCATGCCGGCGTGCGCACCCACCTCGAAGGGGAGGATCTGGAGCGTCACGTTCGGCAACTCGGCCACCTCGACCAACCGCCTGAGTTGGCCGCGCATCACCTCGTCCCCGCCCACCGGCCGACTTACCACCGCCTCATCGAGCACCACCCACAGATCGACCGGATCGTCCTGGGTCAACAACGACTGACGGCCCAGACGGACACGCACCCTTCGATGTACCTGATCGGCGGTGAAGTCCGGACGGGCGGCCCGGATCATCGCCCCGGCGTACTCCTCGGTCTCCAACAGACCGGGGACGACCTGCTGTTCGTACGCCCGGATGGAGCTGGCCGCCGCCTCCAGCCCGACGTACGCCCCGACCAGCACGGTGCTGTACGGGTGCCACCAACCCTTCTGCCGCGCCTCCCGGGCGATCTGTACGAGCTCGTCGCTCTCGGCGCCTACCACGCCGTAGATCCGCAGCATGTCCCGCACGTCGCGCGGGGTGGCCGTGGTGTGTCCCGTCTCGATCCGGGAGACCTTGGACGCCGAGCACTCCAACTGCTCGGCCACCACCTCTATGGTGATCCCGGCCGACTCCCGCTGCCGGCGCAACTCCGCGCCGAGCCGTCGCCGTCGGATCGTCGGGCTGCGCCGTTCACTCATCGCGCGGCCTCGGCACTTCTGGTCCTCGCCGCTGGTTGCTCGACCCCACTCTCGGGCTACCTCCGGTCGCCGCGCCACTGGTTGCCGCCTGCCGGGGGCGCGACCGTCGACCGGCGAGCGTTCGCGACGAGGGGTGGTGCCGGTCATCGGCCGGCCGCGACGGGCGAAACCGGCCCTCAGTGTGCCGTCCGTACGCGGATGGCTTCAAGCGCCGCTTTGCGTGGCGAACTCACGTATCGGCAAAAGTCGACGTGCAACTTGCATGAAGCACGTCACTGATGCACTCTGTCCGTATGGCACGGATCACTCAGCGTTTCGGTCCGCTCTCCGGGCGTGGTGACCCCACCGACCCTGGACAGTCGGACGGCACGCGGGCCCGGCCAGCGACACCCGGACCTGCCCCCGGGTAAATGACCCCACCGCTGCAAGCCAGCTGACTGCGGCGGTGGGCGCGGTTCCCGGCAGCAGTCAACAGGTGATGGTCGGGTGGCGGCACGCCACCAGCGTGTACGGCCCGACCACCACCAGCACCAACCGGCCCACGAGGCACAATCCCGTCACCGGGCCGTGACATCCCAGACCAGTCACCCGCCGGCACGCCGCCGGCTTACCCTCCCCAGGAGCCCATGTGCTTCCCCGCTCCGGTGACGTTCTGCACGTGACTCGCGCGGCGAGTGTCCAGTTCCTCAGACCGATCATGTTCCGGGTGATCCGGGTGCTGGACTGGCCGACGTACGACGGTTGGCTCTGGCTCGACGGCTACGAGCTCAACGCCGCCGGCGACGCCGTCAACCGACGGTCGATCTTCGTACAGCGGGAAGGGCTGCAACAGGTGCAGGCCGCACCCGTGCCCCGCCCGCACACCGTACGGACCCGGCGACCCGTTGCCCGTACGCCGGTCAGAGTCGGCTGACCAGCGCGATCCGCCGCGGGTAGGCGTGCCGTCGCCATAGAATCGGTACGCCCACCCCGGCACCGTTCCACCCGCACGTCCAGGACCCTGAGCCTGGGATGGTCATGGTCAATCAGCCCGCCGTGCGGCGGCACCACCGCTGGAGTATCACCTACACCCTCGGACTGCTCGCCCTCCTCGGAGCCGTGACCACCATCGTGGTCCTGGTCCGCGATCCGGCGTCGTCCTCCACCCGGCTGGCCGTCCCGGTGCCGGCGCCGGAGATCACCGTGGTCGGCTCCTCCCCGCCAACCGACGAGTACGGCTGGATCGGCGCCGACGCCCCCGAGGGGTACGTCGAGGCGACCGCCCCGGCCGCCGGTACCGGTGCTGGCGGTCAGGCCGACGGCCGCCAGGACCTCGCCGACGCGACGCCGACCGGGCACGCCGCCACCGACGTACGCCGCTCGCTCTTCTGGTCCGGGATCTTCGGCCTCACCATCTCGCTCGCCGGCCTCGGCCTTGTCGGCACCCGCCGCCGCATGTGGTGAGCGTCGGTCACGGGGTGGTCGTCGCCGTCGGGCTCAGGCTGGTCTGGCCGGTCTGGCTGGCCTCCGGCGAGGGCCGGGCCTGCGAGATCACCACCTGCACCTCCTCGTCGGTCCGCACGAGGGTGCCGGCAGCCGGATCGGTCCTCACCACTGTCCCCGGCGGCAGTTCGGACGGGCGGTACACCACGCGGTAGCTCAGGCCCAGCCGTTCCAGCAGCCGCTCGGCGGTCGACTGCGGGAGCCCGATCAGCGGCGGCACCGGTATCTGCGCCTCCTCGGTGGTGGCCGCCGGGCTGCTCGGCGTCGCGCTGCTGGGTGCCGCCGACGTCGGGGCGCTGCTGCTCGGCGGCGCGGTGGCGCTGGCCGTCGGGGCGGACGGCGTGGCCGGGCCGTCGGGGTCGTCCTCCCGCGCGCTCAGCACCACCCACAGGGCCGCGCCGAGCAGGGCGGCGAGCAACAACGCGAGTACGCCCCAGAGAATCGGCAACCACCACCGCCGGCCGCCCTGCTCCTCCACGTACCAGTCCGTTGACGGTTCGGCCGGGCGAGGTGCCCGTACCTCGGCCCGCCCGGACCACGACGGCGGCATCGATCGCTCCACCGGCATCCGGGCCGTCCGGTCACCCGGCGACACGCCACCACCCGACGCCGCCCGGTCGATCGGCATCGTCTCGTCCGGCGACGCGGTGGGTTCCGGCTGCTGCGGGCGGCCGCCGCTGGCTGGCGGCAGAGGGCGGGTCCGGTCGTCGTCGGGTGTTCCGGCGGGCGGCTCCTGGCGGTCGTCGCTCATGGCACGTCCTTTCCCGAACCGGGCGGACGCCCTGGCCCTCGACCGTCAACCTAACCGCCCACGTCGACATCGGCCGGTATCGGTGGCGCGAACCGCCTGCTGCCGGCGGGTCGGGGGTAGGTCGGGTCGGTCAGGGGGTGGGCTTGGCCCCCGGCTGGCTCGGCGGGGCCGCCGCCCCGCACCAGATGCTGACCTCGTCGTTCCAGCGGGCCGGGCCGTCCTCGGCCGGTTCCTGCTGACTGACCTTGCCGCTGCGCCCACTGCGGTAACGCGGGTAGAGCCCCTCCTCTACCAGCTCGTCGGCTGCCTTGGCGCAGGCGTCGCCGACCACGTCCGGCACCTCGGCGGCGGGCGCCGGACCGGCGATCTGTAGCTGAACCGTGGCGCCCCGGGTCACCGTGGCGCCCACCGGCGGCGAGGTGCTCTCCACCGTGCGCCCGATGCCGGCACCGAAAACCAGACGCCAACCCAACCGCTGCTTGCGCAGCATTTCGCGCGCCTGCACGAAGTCGGTCCCGATCACCGGAGGTACGGTCAGCCCGGCGCCCTTCGTCGTGGAGGCGGTCGTCCGGGGAGCGGACGGTGTGGTCCGACCGGTGCTCGGCCGAGACGAGGTGGCCTCGTCGGTCGGCGTACCGGTCGCCGTGGCGACCGCCTGTGGGTTCGCCGGAGATTCGTCGTCCTCGCCGGCCAGCAGCCACCCACCGGTGGCGCCGACCACGGCCAGGAGCACCGCGACCAGTCCGCCACCGAGCAGCACACCGGCTCGGTTCCCACCGCCGCCGGATTCCTGCCGACCCGTGTTCGCGTCCGTCATACCGTCCACCGCCTCATCACCGGCGACCGTACCGTTCGCCGCCCATCACGTTGTGCCGACGGTCCATACCGGCGGGTCACTACGACTCGCCGCACCGACGACGGGACGTTACGCTGCCCGGCATGGCCAGACGGGGCTGGGGAGTATCGATCGTGACGGCGGTCGGGGTCGCTGCCGGCGCGGGCGCCGCGCAACTGGGCTTCGGCTACGGGCTCGGCGTCATCACCTGGACGCCCACCGGGGCCGGGGCCAACGGCACGGCCTGGGCCGACGGCCTCGCCTGGGCCGCCTGGCTCGCCGCCAGCTCGACAGTGCTGGGTGCGGTCTGTGCGCAGAAACTGCACCAGCGTGCCGTACCGACCGACCCGCCGACGACCGACGCCGCACCGACCACCGTCACCGCGGCCGAGGCTGACCTGCCGCCGCCGACGGCGCCCGAGCGGCCGACGCGGACCGAGGGCGCCGACGCGGCGCATGAACGGCAGGTCGTGGCCGTCGATCGGCCGGCACCGCTGCCTGACGAGCGCGGCGGCCTGTTCCGCAGGCTGTCCCTGGCGCTCGGCGCCGGGCTCGGCGGCCTGGTCACCGTACTGCTGGTCGCCGTACCGGCTCGGGTCGCCGTGGGTGCCGACACCGGGGCGCCGCAGGGCGTCGCGGCCCTGCACGCGGCGCTGGGAATCCTGATCGGCGTTCTCGTCGCGCTCTGGGCGCTGCGCTCCCGTACCGTCGCGTTGAACATCACCGCGACGGCCGCCTGGCTGTGGCTGCTCGCGGTGGTCTCGGTCGTCGACGGGGTACGCGTCGGGCGCGGGCTGACCGGCGCCCAACTCGGCACGTGGCAGCTCGACCCGGACCACGCGCGGTACTGGATCGGGGGCCAGATCTACTGGCCCGGCGCGCTGCTGGCGCTCGTACCCGCGCTCCTGATCGGTGCCCTCACCGCCCGGGGCGCCGCGCGGTCTGGCGGGCATCGGGTCGGCGCTGCGGCCTCCGGCGCGGCCGGCCCGCTGCTCGTCGCACTCGCCTACCTGACCACCGTGCCGCGTTGGGCGACCCCGGGGCCCGCACAGTTCTCGACCCAGCTCATCGCCCCGTACGCGGTGATCGCCGGCGTCGGCGGCTCGATACTGGTCGCCCGGCTCGCCGAACGGGCCGGCCGCCGACGTGCCGCCGACCGAGGACCGACCGCCCCGGCCGGCGAGCCCGAACTGGCGTCGGCCACGACGGTCGACCAACCGGAACCGACGTCGACCATGTCGACCGGACACCGCAGACCGGCGTCGGCTCCTGCGGCCGGCTCACCTGAACCGGCGTCGACCTCTTCGGCGGATTCCGCCCCGGCCGCGGGGCTCGACCCGACCTCGCGCCCGACGCCCACGCGGGAGGGTGAGGCGGACGGTACCCGGCCGGGACGCCGAGCCCGCTCGGTGAGCGACGCCGCGACCGGTACGGCAGCCCGCCGCAGCAGGACCGCCGCGGCACCGACCACGCCGGACAGTCAGCCGGACCACGCGACCACCACCGAACCCCGCGTCCCCGCCCCACGCCCCGCCCCGGACGCAGCAGCCCCAACCGACACAGCAACCCCCCACCGAGCACGCCCACCCCGCCGCCCCAGCACCTAGCCCCACACCCACCCCAATCCGATGATCATGAAGTTATTCACGACACGCCGAAGCGGGTGGCAACAACTTCATGATCGACAGGGTGAGAGGCCCGGGGGTGGGGTTGGGTTAGTCGACGGGCCAGGTGTGGACTGGTTCGTTGGTGCGTTGGAGTTCCGCGTAGCGCTTGACCATGTGGTGCAGGGCTGCCGGGCGGTCCATGCCCCGGTGTCGCTCGGCCGACCAGACCGCCTCGGTCTGCCAGACGGAACCGTTGCGGCCGGTACGGCAGCGCTGCTCGATGATGCCGAGGAGCCGGTCCCGCTGCGCCGCTGCGACACCGAAGCCGTCCAGTCCGGTCGCTGCGACGGGCAGTAACTGGTCCAGCACGAGCTTGGGGACCGACACGTCACCGATCCGGGGCCAGTGCAGCACGGCGTCCAGACCCCGCCGGGCCGCCGAGTGGAAGTTCTCCTCGGCCGAGGAGAAGGTGAGCTGGCTCCAGATCGGTCGGTCGGCCTCGACCAGACCACGGACCAGTCCGAAGTAGAAGGCCGCGTTGGCCAGCATGTCCACGACGGTCGGGCCAGCGGGCAGCACGCGATTCTCCACCCGAAGGTGCGGACGGCCGTTCATGATGTCGTAGACCGGGCGGTTCCAGCGGTAGACCGTGCCGTTGTGCAGCCGCAGCTCGCTCAGCTGGGGCACTCCGCCGGCGTGCAACACCTCCACCGGGTCCTCGTCCTCGCAGATCGGCAGCAGCGGCGGGAAGTACCGGACGTTCTCCTCGAAGAGATCGAAGATCGAGGTGATCCAGCGCTCGCCGAACCAGACCCGGGGACGTACGCCCTGGGCCTTGAGCTCTTCCGGGCGAGTGTCGGTGGCCTGCTTGAACAGGGCGATCCGGGTCTCGGCCCAGAGTTGGCGACCGTAGAGGAAGGGCGAGTTCGCCCCGACCGCCACCTGCACTCCGGCGATGGCCTGCGACGCGTTCCAGTAGCCGGCGAAGCTGTCCGGCGCGACCTGGAGGTGGAGCTGGAGACTCGTACAGGCCGCCTCGGGGGCGATCGAGTCGGTGTGCGTCCGCAACTGCTCGACTCCACGGATGTCGAGCTCGATAGCCTCGCCACGGGCGCCGACGATCTGGTCGTTGAGCACCCGGTAGCGCTCGTTGGTGGAGAGGTTGTCCTCGACCAGGTGCCCCTCGGTGAGAGTGGGCAGGATGCCGACCAGGACGATCTTCGCGTCGGACTTGGCGGCGCGCTCGTCGGCCCGGGAGAGGCTGCTGCGCAGGTCGTGTTCGTAGTCGGCGAACCCGGCGCCCTCGATCAGCCGGGGCTCCGCGTTCAGCTCCAGGTTGAACTGCCCCAACTCGGTCTGGAACAGCGGATCGGCGATCTCGGCGAGAATCTCCTCGTTGCGCATCGCCGGCTCGGCCGCCGAGTCGACCAGGTTCAGCTCGATCTCGAGGCCGGTCATTGGCCGGTCGGCGTCGAAACCGAAGTCGTCGAGCATCAGGGCGAAGACGTCGAGGCACCGCCGGACCTTCTGCCGGTAGCGGACGCGGTCCTCCCGGGTGAAGGCGCCCTGCGAGACGTCCCTGCCCATGTATGTCCTCCCGACAACCGGCGCGGTCGGGATCCTGCCGTCCCGGAAAGCGCATTGTGAACCATCAACGGTACGAGCGCTCACCTGGCCAGAGCCAGAGGCCGGCGATGGTGATCCGGCGCCGGCGGGAGCGGATGCGCTCGTGGCGCCATCTCTACCCCGTCGTCACCGTGCGGGATCCCACGTCGGCAAGAACAAGTCGTGACAATTCACACGTGCTCGACACGGACGACGCCGGGCCCGCGCCGACGTACGGCGCGGGCCCGGCGTACCGGCGATCCGTGGGATCAGGCCTGGCGGACGCCCTCGCCCTCGATCTCGATCTTGATCTTCTTGCCGACGAGCACGCCACCCGTCTCCAGGGCGACGTTCCAGGTCAGGCCGAACTCCTCGCGGTCGATCTCGGTGCTCGCGGCGAAGCCGAAGATGTCCTGGCCGAACGGGCTGCGACCCACGCCCTCGAACTCGACCTTCAGCTCGACCGGACGGGTGACGTCCTTGATGGTCAGCTCACCGTTGAGCACGAACTCGTTGCCGCTGCGGGACTTGACGCCAGTGCTGCGGAACTCCAGGGTCGGGTGCTTCTCCGCGTCCAGGAACTCGGGGCTGCGCAGGTGCGCGTCCCGGTCGCCCTGGGTGGTGTCGATGCTGGCAGCCTGGATGGTCGCGACGACCGAGGAGTGAAGCGGGTCCTCGGCGATCGTGATGGTGGCGGTCGCCTCGTTGAACTCACCGCGGACCTTGCTAACCATCATGTGCCGGGCGACGAAGCCGACCCGCTTGTGCGCCGCGTCCAGCACGTAGGTGCCGGCTGCCGGGATGGTGAGACCGTCCCAGTCGCGGGTAACCGCGTCGATGCTGCTGGTCATGACTGGTCCTCCAGAAGATTGTTTAGTAGCCCAACGGCTGCTTAAGCAAATATAAGCGCAACAACATTCCCCGTGTCAAGCACTGGTAGCATTGACGAGTGACCAACGTGTTCGATGACCCCCGGATCACCGCGGTTGGCCTTCTGTACGAGGCCCACGCCGGGCTCTCGGCCCGGTTCGCCGCCCAACTCGAGGAGCACGGCCTCTCTCAGGTCGAGTTCGAGGTGATTACCCGACTGACCCGCTCGCCGGGCAACCAACTGCGGATGACCGACCTCGCCGCACAGACCTCCCTGTCCACGAGCGGGGTGACCCGCGTGGTGGACCGGATGGAACGCGACGGGCTGCTCACCCGCCGAGCATGCCCCAACGACCGTCGCAGCTCGTACGCGGTGGTCACCGCGTCCGGAATGCAGCGGCTCGACGAGACGCTGCCCGGACATCTACGGATCATCGAGCAGTGGTTCACCGGCCAACTCGAACCCGAGGCGCTGGCGGCGCTGCTCGACGGCCTGCGACGAGTGCGGGACGCAGTCCATCCTGGTGCCACCGCCGGCAGCACCGAGCAGGAGATGACCGACGACTGCGACCCGACCTGACCGTCGGCCCCCAAGGGAAGCGTTCGGGCCACACTGGCAGAAAGACCGGCAGAACTGACCTTGCGGACCGGACACCTCACCGCCGATGGCGCCGCGGGCCGTGGCCAGGAAGGCCGCCCGGATGGTCGACAGTGACCGCTCCAGGATTGCCGGGGACTCGTGTGCTCCGGTGGGGTCAGAGACCCAGATCGCGGGCAATGATCATGCGCTGCACCTCGCTGGTGCCCTCACCGATCTCCAGAATCTTGGAGTCCCGCCAGAACCGGGCGACCGGGTACTCGTTCATGAAGCCGTAGCCGCCGTGGATCTGGGTGGCCTCGCGGGCGTTGTCCACCGCGATGGTGCTGGCGTGCAGCTTCGCGATGGCGGCCTGCCGCTTGAACGGCTCGCCGGCCAGCATCCGGGCGGCCGCGTCGTAGTAGGCCAGCCGGGCGGTGTGCGCCTTCAGCTCCATGTCCGCGATCTTGAACTGGATGGCCTGGTTGTCGCCGACCGGTCGACCGAAGGCGTGCCGCTCCTTCGCGTACTTGATGGACTCGTCGACGCAACCCTGGGCGAGGCCGACGGCCAGCGCGGCGATGGCGATCCGGCCCTCGTCGAGGATCCGTAGGAACTGGGCGAACCCTCGACCGCGCGTACCGAGCAGGTTGGCCGCTGGCACCCGACAGTCGTCGAAGGTCAGCTCGTGGGTATCCGAGGCGGTCCACCCGACCTTGGAGTAACCGGGGGCCACCGTGAATCCGGGCGTGCCGGTCGGCACGATGATCGTCGACAGCTCCTTCGAGCCGTCCGGGTTGGTGCCGGTCACCGCGGTGACGGTCACCATGGCCGTGATGTCGGTCCCCGAGTTGGTGATGAACGCCTTCGAACCGTTGATCACCCACTCGTCGCAGTCCAGCACGGCGCGCGTCTGCGTGCCGCCGGCGTCCGAGCCGGCGCCCGGCTCGGTGAGACCGAAGCCGGCAAGCGCCTCGCCACTGAGCAGCCGGGGCAGCCAGGTCGCTTTCTGCTCGTCGGTGCCGAAGCGGTAGATCGGCATCGCGCCCAAGGAGACGGCCGCCTCCAGCGTGATCGCGACGCTGGAGTCGACCCGTGCCAACTCCTCCAGCGCCAGGCACAGCGCGAAGTAGTCGCCGCCCATCCCGCCGTGCTCCTCGGCGAAGGGCAGGCCGAACAGGCCCATCTTGCCCATCTGCCGGATCACCTCGTACGGGAAGGTGTGCTGCTCGTAGTGCTCGGCGATGACCGGGGCGACCACCTCGCGGGCGAAGTCCCGCACGCTCTCCCGCAGCGCCGCTTGTTCGTCGGTGAGCCGGAAGTCCATCTCATCCTCCTGGTGGGGACGGTCCGCCGGGCGCTCGTGACGCCGAGACGGGTGGCTGTGCGGGTCAGACCGGGTTGATGCCGTGCCGGCGTCGGGAGAAGTGCCGATCCTTCGTACGCGCCGCCGCGAACCGGCGGACCAGCTCTGTACGCAGGTCGTGGGGCTCGACGATGGCGTCCACCACCAGCTCGCTGGCGAGCCGGACGACGTCGATGTCCTGCTCGTACTCGGCCCGCTTGGCGGCCACGAAGGCGGCCCGCTCGTCCGCGTCCTCGATCGCCGCGATCTTGTTGGCGTAGACGGCGTTCACCGCGGCCTCGGCGCCCATTACGGCGATCTTCGCGGTGGGCAGCGCGATCGTCGCGTCGGGCTCGAAACCGGGGCCGGCCATCGCGTACAGGCCCGCGCCGTACGCCTTGCGGACGACCACGCAGATCTTCGGCACGGTCGCCTCGGAGATCGCGGTGATCATCTTGGCGCCGTGCCGGATGATGCCCTGCTTCTCGACCGCGCTGCCCACCATGAAGCCGGGGACGTCGCTGAGGAAGAGCAGCGGCACGTTGAACGCGTCGCAGAGCTGCACGAACCGGGTGGCCTTGTCGGCCGAGTCGACGAAGAGCACGCCGCCCTTGAACATCGAGTTGTTGCCGACCACGCCGACGACCTGGCCGTCGAGGCGACCGAAGCCGATCGTCAGCTCCTTGGCCCACAGCGCCTGGATCTCGAAGAAGGAATCCTCGTCGAGTAGGCCCTTGACGTACCGTCGCATGTCGAACGCCTGCCGCTCGCTGGCCGGCACGAGCGCGGCCAGGTCGGCCTTGGCGGGCGCGGCGACCGCCGGCGCGGCCGGCGGCGTCTGGGTCCAGTTCGCCGGCAGGTACGACAGGTAGGTCGTCACCACGTCGAGCGCGTCGGCCTCGGTCTTGCAGAGGAAGTGCCCGACACCGGACTCGGCGGTGTGCACCTTGGCCCCGCCCATCGCCTCCAGGGTGGTCTTCTCGCCGGTGACCATCTCGACCATCCGGTCGGAGCCGAGATACATGCTGGCGTTGCCGTCGACCAGGGCGACCACGTCGCAGAACGCCGGGATGTACGCCCCACCGGCGGCGCTCGGGCCGAACAGCGCGCAGACCTGCGGGATCGAGCCGGAGGCGCGGACCTGGTTCCAGAAGATCTTGCCGGCGCCACGGCGGCCGGGGAAGAGGTCGACCTGGTCGGTGATCCGGGCGCCGGCCGAGTCGACCAGGTAGACCATCGGCACGCCGGCGCCGTAGGCCCGCTCGATGATCCGGATGATCTTCTCGACGGTACGGGCGCCCCAACTGCCGGCCTTCACGGTGGAGTCGTTGGCCATCAGGCAGACCTGCCTGCCGTCGATGGTGGCGGTGCCGGTGACCACGCCGTCGGCGGGCAGACCTTCGGCGAGCGCGTTGGCGTAGAGGCCGTCCTCGACGAAGGAACCCTCGTCGACCAGCAGCGCGACACGTTCGCGGGCGAAGAGCTTGCCCTTGGCCTCGTTGGCCGTGTGGTATTTGTCCGCGCCGCCGGACCGGGCCCGCTTGCGCAGTTGCTCCAGCGCCTCACCGTCGAGCGTCACGCCGACTCCCTCGCCCGTGCTGACCTGAACGATCGTTAGGCTATCGCATTCGCGCACCCTCCGACGACCCACGACCGACCGACGCTCCTTCAAACGAAACATTGAACCCGTACCCGAGCAGCGCCGAGGCGAGCCGGGTGAGCAGCCTCTTCGCCGGCACCCTCAGCGCCACCGAGCGCAGCGCCAGCCGCAGCGCGGACATCTTCCGTGACAGCTGGCCGAGCGTGCTCACCCCGGTGAGCTGACCGACCTGGCACGTGGAAGGGGCCGGCGAGTTCGCCGGCCCCTTCGTCGCGTCCTCAGCTCGGCATCGGCGTCAGCCGCGTGCGCGGGCCCGCCCGCAGCACGCCGGAGGGCAGCGTCTTGCCGAGCAACTCCTCGGCCAGTTCGGCCGCCTCGATCAGGGCGGCCAGGTCGATACCGGTGTCGATACCCATGTCGTGCAGCATGTGCACCGCCTCCTCGGTGGCCAGGTTGCCGCTGGCTCCCGGCGCGTACGGGCAGCCGCCCAGACCACCGACGCTGGCGTCGAACTCGGTCACCCCCAGCTCCAGCGCGGTCAGCAGGTTGGCCAGCGCCGTACCCCGGGTGTTGTGGAAGTGCAGCAGCACCGGCACGTGCGCGTTGCGGTCGCGTACCGCGGTCAGCAGCTCACGGACCCGGCGCGGAGTGGCCATGCCGGTCGTGTCGCCGAACGCCACCCGGTCCGCGCCGTCGCTGACCACGCGGTCGACGATGCCGGCGACCCGCACCGGGTCGACGTCCCCCTCGTACGGGCACCCGAAGCTGGTCGCCACGATCACCTCGACCCGCGCGGAGGCCCCGTGCAGGAGGTCGATCAGCTCGGCGATGTCGTCCAACGACTCGTCGGTCGGGCGGTTGACGTTCCGGCGGTTGTGCGTGTCGCTGGCCGACACCACCACCTCGATCTCGGTGAACCCGGCGGCCAGGGCCCGCTGCGCGCCCCGGGTGTTCGGCACCAGCGCCGAGTACCGCACCCCGTCGGCCTTCGTGGCCCGCCGCCACACCTCGTCGGCGTCGGCCATCTGCGGAATCGCCTTCGGGTGCACGAACGACACCGCCTCGATCCGGCGGACGCCGGTGGCCGAGAGCGCGTCGAGCAGCCGCACCTTGGCGTCGGCGGGAATCGGCTCCTCGTTCTGCAACCCGTCGCGCGGCCCAACCTCGCGAATCAAGACGGAATCCGGCAAGCCGGCCAAATGGTCACCTCACTGTGACGAGAGCAGTACTGGGGGTCCTCCCAGGATGCCACCCTCGGCGAACAGAGAAGTTGATCAAAAGACTTGTGTCCACCAGGGAAGACGCGGCGTCGGGGTTCGTGACGTCGGCTGGGCGCTGCCCCAGAACCTGCGCCAGCCAGACAAACAGTGCCCCCGGGAACTTCCGTAGAATAGTCCACCGCTCGACCTGAAATTTGCTTCATTAACCGTTACCGCTCGGGTGGTTGCGGCCGTTTCGATGCTACGCCCACCAAAGGCCATCTGAACGACCGACGGCTCGATGAGGAGGCACAGGTTGATAGATACTGCTGTCACGGGCTGCGCCGAACAGGCGACGACATGGGTGAAGTCGGGGTGGTGGATCACCGTCGCCGGAGTTCCTGTGCCGGACGCGGTGCTTGATGCGCCGTCTATTCCGGGAAGCCATTTGGTCTATATCGATCCGGCAGCGATAGGTTCCAGTCTGGTTGCCGACTTGCTACGTAGCCAGCCGCCATCTGTGATCGCAGCGATGGTGTATGTGCCGTTGGGGCTCGAGCCCGATCTAGCCGCCATGGCGGAACGCGCTGACCAGCTCCGCCTGCCCGTCCTCGTTACGCCTCCGGAGTCGCTCGACCTGGACGCGTCGCGAGTTCGGCCATTTGAGGCCTACGGCGAGACTGAGGCCGTGCTCGTGTGGCCGACCACGCACCTGGTGGACACGCTCTTCCCTCGACATGTCCCGGCTGAGGCGTCGTCGGTGGCCGGACCAGACCGACGGATCACACAGTTCCCCCGATCCGAGGCCAACTCTTCTGCCGTGATTCCGTCCCGATTCGACAACGACGAGGAAGCACGCAGGGCCTACTCGTGGCTGGCGCATGTCAATCCGGATCACTCGAGCACCAACTGCGTGCTCACCGCGATCGTGTCCGACATGAACGCCGGGAACTCGGACATCGATTGGGCGGCAGGGGCCGCAGACGTGGAGTACGAGGCGCACCTAGTCAACTACCAGCGGCAACAGTTGGGGCTACCGGACGACGCAATACCACCGGTGTACCGGACCGACGTGCAGGCTGCCCGTGCGGCAATGCAGGCCGCGCCACTCGGATCACGAGCAATACTGCTTGTCCGTGACCCGGCGCTCGAATCCCTCGGGGCTACGTCCCACGCCTTCAATGTGCTGCACGACGAGCACGGAGTGGTCTTCCTCGACGGACAACAGGGCGGCCTGGCCCGAATCCCAGCCCACCCCGGGGAACAATTCCTCCTGCCCCTGACTGCACACATTCCCGCACCAGCCGAAGCCGAGTGGGTCGCCCCCGGCGTTCTCGACGGCGTGGCGGCAGGCCTCGGCATCGAGGCCGAACGTGAGGCGATCGTGGTGCCGGCGAGCCCTACCGACGGTAATAAATTAGTCGCGACTTGGCGCGCGAGAGCCGACGGACGAATTCTCATGTTCACGAAGCTTGATAAACGGAGCTATTTCGAAAGCATCGATGGATACTTGCACACGAAGCGCGACATTCCCCAGGACGCAAAGCGGCACCGTTTCTGGATCATCGAGGATGTTACCATTCCGACGGTGGTCTACCCCGACGGCGACGTGGGCCGCCCCGACTGGAACCCAATAAGCCAGGAACTCAAAGCTGTGGCCGAGCGGCTTGGTCGGGTGTCACTGTGGCGGAGAGGGTCGATCGAGGAAAGCACGGCCATCGAGAAGATCTATCCACCAGAGGCCGGATGGGAAATTGGGGAGGATTTTCAGCGCGCCCGAGTCCTCATCGCCCGCCCAAACACAGGGGATTACATTCAGTGGACTGTGGACGTACCGCTTGGTGACGGGGTCGATCTGGCGCAATGGCTTCTCAAGGAGGGCCGCACCTATTTGCCTTCGGCTCACCGCATACTTCGCGAGGGCATCGCATTCGGCCGCCTAATCGCTGCCCATTACCTCGATGTGAAGCCCGCAGACGTCGAACGCTATCGGCACGAACCTGGCGTCGCAGAGCTCTGGGATTTCATGACCCACGTCTACACACATGCCTCCGCCGTTTCCTTCCACGTCAACAGGCGTTTTCCTGACGTTCAGGGTCTAGCGAAGAACAGGTTGGCGATCGCACTACGAAACCCGTTGACCGCCGTCCGCGCAGCCCTGCCGGCACCAGTGCGCGGGTACCTTGAATACGCCGCCACGACGATCAAGGAACAATGGGCCAAGCATCGCGGCTTCAATTTGAGGGAAAAATATCCGCCCGATAGCTGGACGCCGGAACTCCGATCCGGAAGCCTCCTCGATTGCCAGCTCGAAACAGATACGATCGTTTCAATCGGCGACTATCTCGACAATGCACTGCTCGCACGACCAGCGAAGCCAATCGACCAATGCGCAGCCCTCGGCATCAATAGCGGAGGGAGTAACGAAAGTTTCAAGGAGCTCTACAACAACGACGGGCGGTTGAAGGACACTGCGGTCTACGAGATCCGGAACCTTCTTGACTCTGCCCTGTCGCACGAGCAGATGAATGCGCTTCGACTGGAGCTCATCAATCAGCTGCGCGACACTCGGAAAGCTCGAGAGGAGTACGAGCGCGGCGAGGGCTTACCGCACGGCACCGGGCCGGCCGAACGGGCCCCCTGGATCAATCTTGCGAATGACCTTGCGCACCTCGTCGAGGCGTTGAACCAACCCGTGTGGCGCGACAATCTCGAGCCGGTCGGCCAAGAGCTCCTGAGGGCGATCTCCCGGCGACTTGGAGCCCTCACCCTGGGCTTCGAGCACCAGGGGTGGCGGAAATCACTCGCCGTCATTGATGGGAGACTGGGCCGGCTGCGGGAGCTTCTCGGGCGGACGCATGCGGGCAACAACAGGTTGAGCGAAATGTTCGAGCGGATTGACCGAATCGCGCTTCAGTCAGCTTCGATAGCCACCCTATCCAGCCGGCAGAGAATCCTCGCCGGATATCTGTTGCCTGCGGCAGCGCAGCCGAACGGGTCAGGGGAGTCGCTGCTGCATCTGCTCGCCGAGCACCCGGCCGACACCAACCGCAAGCTGGCAGACAGTCGACCCCACGAACGCATGGTGACCTCGGCCATACTGAGTGAACTCACCTCGCCCGTATGGGGCCGCACCTTCGTCATTCTCCCCACCACTACGGCTCAGCGACTCGTTGATGGAGAACGCTTCCTTCTGTGCGGTCAACATGAGGACTTTAACGAAATACCAGCCGGACACTCAGTGGTTGTCGTGGATTCGTTCAGTCGAGTCATTGCATCCTCCCAGCCGGAATCTAGGTTCATTCTTCCGTCAGACGGATCGATCGCCTTGAAGCAGTACTGGCCGAACGTCGCCCATTTCCGGTACGAGCATCCTACCCAGATGGCCACGCTAGAGAGGCTACTGCCCGACGGGATGCTAGAAGACGCGTTGCTGCCGCCACGTAGCCGCCGGTCGGATCGTGTCTATTGGGTCGGCCACGCACCGCCGGGGGGAACCGAAGCGAATATTCGCGAGGCGTCCCAAGAATTCGCCGGTCCGGTCATTTTCGTAGGTGCCTACAGGCGCGGTGCCGAGGCTGCCGCCAGACACGTACGTGACGTTCGCCATCTGGCGCAGCTTTTCGCCCTCAAGCAGCAGCAACCAGTTGTGGTGACCGACGCAAAGATTTCTCCGGCGCTGCAAGCAGTCTCGGCGGCGTACGGCTTCAGCATCCTGCACCTCGCTGTCAGCCCAGCCAAAACAAGCGACGGTCTGGCAAGTCTGAACCTCGACCCCTTCTGGCGACTGACTGGGGGCGACGGCACCAACACGGACCTGGCGACCACCTTCGCTGCATGGTTTCTCACAAGCGCAGCCAAATCTGTCAAGCCGGCAGAGAAAACGCCCAGCTGGGCGGTCGGTGGACTACTCCTCGCGTCGAACAAAGCCGCGAAGCTCGAGGCGCTCGCCGAATTTGGGAAACAGCTCACCAGCGAGTCGGCCGTCAACGAGCTGGCGGAGATCACCAAGCAGGTGGACAACGATCTGTGGTTCCGTAAGTTCACGCCGCTGTTGGGCGAGCTCGGCAAGCAGGGGAAGGCCGAATTCGTCCTCGACTTCCAGGAACTGGACGACGCCGACGCGACGAGACGCACCCGCCTGTTAATAGGCGAGCAGGGTCGGATGATAGATGCTGATCTGCGTGAAGGGCTCATCAAGGACTCCTTCGGTGATGATGAGGCTACCGGAGCAGCCACCGCACTGCGTGCGGTAGACCTCATGTTCACCGATGGACTGTCGGCTGCTGTGCATTACGTGCGGAATCACTCCGGCCGACTGCACAATGCTGATAAGCAGCATTGGGTCGACGCGATTCGGGACCTCTCAAAAGACCACAAGGACAGGTCCTCCGCATTCCTCGAGCTGGCCCAAGAGATTCTCAACTGCCAACCCCCTGGCCAGCCGAGGACCGCTCGTTCGTGAACTCGATCAGCGCATGCGGGAGACGATGCCGGTGTCGTAGGCGCCCGAAAGGAACTCCGCATTCTTCAGGAGGTCGATGAAGAAAGGAAGGTTGTTCTTGGGGCCCTCGATCTGGAAAGCGATCACCGCCGCCCGGGCCCGTTCGATCGCCTCGCCGCGGGTTGCGCCACCGACGATCAGCTTGGCCAGCAGACTGTCATAGAACGGGGTCACCGTGTTGCCGGCGGCGTAGCCGGAATCAATCCGCACGTCCTCGCCGGTCGGCTCCACCCACGTCCTGATCACGCCGGGGCCGGGCAGGAACCGCTTCGGGTCCTCGGCGTTGATCCGCAGCTCGATGGCGTGCCCGCTCGGCGCGAGCGCGTCCGGGTCGAACGTCGGGGCCAGCCCGGACGCCACCCGCAACTGCTCCTCGACCAGGTCGATCCCGTAGACGTACTCGGTCACCGGATGCTCCACCTGAAGGCGCGTGTTCATCTCCAGGAAGAAGAACTCGCTCGTCGAGGGATCGAGCAGGCACTCGACAGTGCCCGCGTTGCGGTAGCCCACTGCCTCGCCGGCCCGGACCGCCGCCGCCAGGAGGCGCGCCCGCAGCTCCGGCGATACGGCCGGCGACGGAGACTCCTCGACCAGCTTCTGGTTGCGTCGCTGCACCGAGCACTCCCGCTCGCCGAGCGCCACCACCCGGCCGTCGGCCAGGCCGAGGATCTGCACCTCGACGTGGCGTACCCGGGGGAAGTACCGCTCGATCAGCACCGAGCCGTCACCGAACATCCGCTCCGCGAAGGCGCGCACCTTGTCGTACTCGGTGCGCAGCGCGGCCTCGTCGGCGGCCACGCCCATGCCCATGCCGCCGCCACCGGCGGCGGCCTTGACCATCACCGGGTAGCCGATCTCGGCGGCGGCCGTCACGGCCGCGTCCAGGTCGGCGGCCGGATCGGTGGTGCCGGGCGCGACCGGCACGCCGGCCGCCGCCATCAGGTTCCGGGCATTGATCTTGTCGCCCATCGCGGTGATCGCATCCGCGCCGGGTCCGACCCAGATCAACCCGCTCGCCGCGACGGTACGCGCGAACTCGGCGTTCTCCGACAGGAAGCCGTAACCGGGGTGGATGGCCTGCGCGCCGGTCGACTTCGCGGCGGCCAGGATCGCCTCGACGTTGCGGTAACTCTGCGCCGGGTTGGGCGGGCCGATGAGAACGGCCTCGTCCGCCTCGACGACGAACGGCAGGTCGGCGTCCGCCTCCGAGTACACCGCGATCGCGCGGATGCCGAGCCGCTTGGCGGTCCGGATGACCCGGCGGGCGATCTCGCCCCGATTGGCGACCAGCAGTGACTCGATCATGTTTCCTCCCGGCGTCCGGATGTTGGGACGATGTCAGGGAATCATGACCGGCGCACTTCTGACGAGTCGGATCAGGCGAGCAGTGCGGCCAGGGTCGCTCCGCGCAGCAGCTCGGCACGTCGGCGCCGATCCACCTCGCCGCCGAGGAACGGGGTCGAGTTCATCAGGCCGAACGCGGCGTGCGCCAACACCCGCGCCTCACCGTCGGGCATGCCCGGGTGCAGCGCGGTCAGCACCGTCACCCACTCCTCGACGTACATCCGCTGCAGGCGGCGGATCCGTCGGCGCGGCTCCTCCGGCAGGCGGTCCAGCTCGTGCAGGTGCAGCGCGATCACCGCTGGGTTGGCCAGCGCGAACTCGACGTGGAAGTCGATCAGCGACTCCAGCACGGCGCGCGGGTCGTCCGGATGCCCGGCGGCGCGCTCCCGGCCGCCGGCCAGCAGCCCCTCGCTGACCGGGATCAGCGCGGCAGCCAGCATCGCCTCCTTGCCGGCGAAGTGGTGATAGAGCGCCGGACCGGTCACCCCTGCCGCCGCGCCGATATCGTCCATCGACACACCGTGATAGCCACGGGCGGCGAACAGACCGACCGCGATCTCCAGGATCTCGTCCTTGCGGGACCGACGCCGGCCCGTACCCGCCGCACCCCGCGCCTGCTGCTCCACCGTCACCAAGCAAGCGTAGACCGCGAGCTGAGAACGGTGGGGCGACGGTTACCGGGCGGTCCGGTCGGCGCAGCGGTCAGTCGTCCGGGTCGAGGTCGTGCTCCTGTCGGAGAGCAGCGGCCTCGGCGGGCCGGTCGAGCAGATCCAGGGCACGGGCCAGCAACCACGCGGTCTGGCGGACCGGCCGTGATCCGGCCGGCAACCCACCGAGTACGCGACGCAGCAGCGGCTCCGCCTCGGCCGGCCGGTCCAGTCGGAGCAGCAGCTCACCGACGAGGACCTCCACCTGGGCCGCCTCACCGAACGCCTCGATCGACCGCAACCGGTCGGGCACCCCGGCGAGTCGTTCCAGCGCCTCGTCGAGCCGCCCCTCCCCGGTCAGCACCCGCGCGCCCGTCTCGGCCATCATCGCCAGCTCGTACGTCACCGACGGCTCCGGTTCCGGCTGCCCGGCCAACACCGCCGCCAGCCCGTCCGCCAGTTCGACGGCGTGCACCGCCTCCGTCAGGTTGTCGGACCAGAACCAGGCGTACGCCTCCCGGCGGCGGGCGCGCAGCTCGTCCAGCGGCAGATCGGCGAGCCGGTACGCGGTGGCAGCGGCGGCGAACCGCTCGGCGGCCACGGCGTCCCGGTCGGCGTCATACAGGATGCCGCCGGCCTCCTCCAGCACCTGGGCCCGGTACGGCAGGTTGTCCGGACCGTCCAGGTTGACGGACAGCTGCTCCAGCAGGGCCAGCGCCGGATCGATCTCGCCAAGCCCGGCGTAGACGCCGGCCAGCAGGTGCCGGCAGCGGTCGGCCTCCCCCTGGGCGCCCAGCCGGTCCAGGCCGAGCACGGCCTCCTCGGCGACCTCGGCCGCCTCCGCGAGCCGACCCACCACCCGGTACGCGTTCGCCAGCTCCCAGCGCAGGAACGCGTCCCCCTCGGCGCCACGCTCGACACAGAGCGTCACCGCCTCGACGAAGTCGTCCACCGCGTCGGCGGCCCGGCCGGCGGAGAGCAGCACCCGCGCGCGGGCGACCCGTACGGGCAGCTCCGCGTCCGCCGGCACGACTTGCAACGCCTCGTCGCAGGCGGCCACCGCCTCCGCCGGACCGTCGACAGTCCTCGCGCAGGTCAGGCAGGCTGCCACGACCAGCTCGCCGACGCCCAGATCACGGGCGATCCGGCGCGCCTCCTCGGCGGCGGCACGGGCCTCGTCGACGCGGTCGGACTGCTCCAGCAGATGTGCCCGGTGCAGCGCGACCCGGGCCGCCAGGTGCTCATCACCACCCGCATCGGCAGGCACCCGGTCCAGGGCCGCGAGGGCGTCCGCCCACCGTTGCCGGTGCAGCAGCGCCAGCGCCAGCCGGTCGTGCCCGGCGGCACGCTGCCGGACGTCGCCGAGCCGATCCAGCGCCTCGGCGGCCTCCCGGACCAGCGCGAGCCCTTCCTCGGCGTACTCATCGACGCGGGTCAGCAGCACGCCGAGTCGCCCCGCGACCACCTGGGCGGGCAGCTCCTCACCCGCCGCGCGGTACAGGTCCAACGCCGCCCGGTTCAGCTCGACCGCACCCTCGATGTCGTCCTCGTCGCCCCGCTCGGCGGCACGCAGCGCCAGCCGGTGCGCGACCGTACGCGACGGCAGGTCGGCGGTGCCGAACCCGTCGTCGTACGCGGCCAGCGCCGCCTGGAACGTCACCCGGTCGTGCCGGCCCCAGCTCTCCTCGGCGAGGGCCAGCAGCTCGTCGGCATCGGCGGGCAGGGGCACGGTGGACGCCTCGACCGGCGCTCGGCCAGGCCGCTCGGACACGGGCCCCGCCACGCCGGTCGGTGCGTTCCCGCCCGGTCGGACCGGACGACGACGGACGCTCGCGGAGAGCGGCAGGTGCTCGCCGCCGGGCCGTACGGCGAGCCGACGCGCCATCCACTCCGACTGGTGGGTGGTCCCGTTGCGGGCGTCGAAGCGGGCCGCCAGCTCGGTCGCCGTCCCGGCCAACTCCTCGGCCAGCGCCGGCACCGACACCTCGGCAGCCGGCCGGCCCTCGGCGGCTCGGCGGTACACGGTCGCCGCGCCGGCCCGGAGCAGCGCGGCGGCCGCGGTCGCCGCGAAGTGCATGGCCGCGGCCGGCGACGGCGGCCGGTCCAGCCAGTCCAGGTGCCGCTCGACCAGCTCCACCGCCCGCGCCTCGTTACCGGTCAGCGTGCAGAACTCGATGTGGTCGCCGATGTCCCACAGGTCGGCGAGGCTGCCGCGCAGCTTGCGGTACGCCTCCCGATGCGCGTCACGCGCCGACTCACCCCGGCCGGTACGCAGGTACGGCAGAAGGAGCGCCGTGAGGATCGCCTGCGGCTGCTCGGTGCAGGTCAACCGGCCGGCGAGCACCGGCTCGGCGAGGGCCACCGCCTCGGCGTCCCGTCCGGTGTCGGCGAGATAACCCACCTGGCTCGTCGGGTCACAACCGGCGCAGTCGGACAGGTCGTCGCGGGGCGTCGTCTGCCACAGCCGGTACCAGTGCGCGGCGGCCTCGGCGTCACCCACGTGGTCGGCGACCCGAAACCGGTGCTTGTAGACGGTCTGCAGGCTGTGTCCACCGGCCCGGTAACGCCGCTCCATGTCGTCAAGCACGGCGTAGGTGCGGTCCAGTGGCACCTCGGGGAACTTCAGCAGACCCGAGACCATGTACTTGAAGTGCCACAGCAACTGGTGCAGGTGGCGCTGGTGGTAGGGCTGCGGGTCACGGTCGAACTCGGACAGGCACCAGGAGAACGTCACGAACGACTTCGCCGGCTCGCCCCCGTAGACGTACCCGGTCGTCGCCTGCATGCGGGTGACAAAGGCGAGGTGCCGGTCGTCGGCGGCGTCCACCCGGCGCAGGAGCTGCTCCAGCGCGGCGATCTGCCCCGCCCCGTGGGGCATGTCGGCGATGCCGCGCAGCACCCGCCACAGGTCCTCGTCGCTCATGGCTGCTCCCGTCCCGGCACGGCCCGGCCGAGTAGGCCGAGGAAGGAATCGTTCAACAGCGCGGCGTCGGCCGCGCGGATCGGATGGTGCCCGAGCAGCAGCGCCTGCCCGTACAGCGCCTCGACGGCGAGCCCGACCAGCTCCGGGTCGCCCAGCATCGTGACCCGCCGTACCAGCGGGTTGCGGTGGTTGAGCACCAGTTGCGGGCGGTCCGGTGGGGCGGTGGCGGCGAGCGCGTCGAGCACCCCGCCCCACAGCTCGTCGGCCCGGTCGCGGCTGGCGGCGAGCTGGTCGTTGAACGCCGCCGACCGGCTGACCAGGTAGAGCGCGGGCAGCGAGACCGGGTCGTACGCCCGGATGACCACCTCGCAGCCGGAACGCTCGACGGCCCGCTGCGCTGCGGTGAGGAACGGACGCAGGGCCAGTTCCACGGAGGGGTCGAGGGCCTCGAACCGGGTGGTGAGGTCACTCGGCTCGAGTCGTTCGATCAGCACCGAGCGCTCCACCGCCGGCAGCCGCTCGATCAGCTCGGTGTCGTACGTGTAACCGGCGTTGACCACCGCCAGATCCTGCGCGGCGGCCACTGCGGCGAGCTGACGGAACTCGTCGAGGCTGGCCGCGTAGCGGAGCACCCCGTAGCGTTCCCGGAACTCGGCGAGCGTGAGCGTGAGCGTGCCGACGTTGGTGTCCATCGGCCACCACCTGTCAACCAGCCGGAGCATGTCGTCGTCGTGCAGCGCCAGCGCCTTCACGCCGAGGTGGTGCACCTGGAGGAACTCGGCCAGCCGGTGCGGGTCGTGCCGCGCCAGACGGACCAGCCAGCCGCGTACCTGGTCGCCGAGCGCCTCCCGGGTCGCGTTGAGGAGGGTGTCCTCGTAGAGGGCCTCGCGGCTGGCCGTCGGGCGCAGCTCGGTCGCGTCGACGACGCAGTGCGCGAAGAACGCCCAGTCCGGCAGCAGGCCGTCGGCGTTCTCGGTGAGCAGCATCCGCTTGAGGTACACGCGGTGCCCGGCGCGGGCCGCCGGGTTCACCGGGGTGGGCAGGATGACCGCGACACCGGTCAGCCCGGCCTCGGGAACGTTCAGCGGCAGCACGTCGAACGGGTCCACGCCGAGCGTCTCGCGGGCGTACGCGATCAACGCCGCCCGGTCGACCGGCGCTCCCGCCGTCGTCGGCCAGGGCGGCTCGCCGACGGTGGTGACCACGTCGCCGACCCGGACGGTGACCGGCAGCAGCGAGCCGAAGAGCCGCGCCAGGTCGACGACGGTCGGGGTGCTGAACCACTGGTCGGCGTCGCGGCGGGGCACCAACGTCACCGTCGTGCCCACCTCGGCGCGGGCGGCCTCCGGTGGCGCCACGGTCACCGCGTACCGGCCGTCGGCGTACCCGGTCCACCGGACCGTGGGGTTGTCGCCGTGGCGGGTGAGCACCTGGATCTCGTCGGCGACCAGGAAGCAGGAGAGCAGGCCGATGCCGAACTGGCCGAGGAACTCGTGCCGGGAGAAGCCCAGCTCGTCGCGTTTGGAGCTGCGGCCGATGGTGGCCAACAGCTCGTGCACCTGCGCCTCGGTCAGGCCGACGCCGGTGTCGTGCACCCGGAGGGTGCCGTCGCCGGTGATCTCCGGCGGCTCGATGCGGACCAGCGCCGGCGCGTCCGGCTCGGTCGTACGCCGGGCGGTGATCGCGTCCACGGCGTTCTGGAGCAGCTCACGGACATAGACCCGAGGGCTGCCGTAGAGGTGATGGCTGAGCAGGTCGACCACGCCACGCAGGTCGACCTGGAAAGTGTGGTCCACGCCTGTGCTCTCCCCGGTCCCGATGCCGGCGCTCACCGTACCCAAGATCACGATGGTCCGCGTCCTCCTTTCGCCCGGCGGCTTGACCCTCGCCCCGGTCGAACCGGCACGGTCGGCGGCATGACCTCTTCCGCTCTGGTCCGGGACTTCCGGCTGCTCTGGTCCGCCGCCGTAGCGTCCCGCTTCGGGGATGCGCTGCGGACGCCGGCGCTGGCGCTGCTGGCGGCGACACTGACCCGTGACCCCCGGGTCATCGCCGGTGTCACCGTGGTCGCGCAGGTGCCGCCGCTGCTCTTCGGCCTGCTCGGCGGCGTGTACGCGGACCGCTGGGACCGCCGTCGGACGATGGCCCGCGTCGACGGGCTACGCGCTGCGGTGGTGGCGGCGCTGGCCGTGGCGGTGGCCGTCGACCGGGCCGCCATCGTGCTGCTGCTGGTGGCGGCGTTCCTACTCGCCACGCTGGGCACCCTCTTCGACTCCGCGTCGTTCGCGCTGCTCCCGGCGCTGGTGCCGTCGGCCGCGCTGCCCCGGGCGAACGGCCGCCTCCAGGCGGGTTCGGCGGTGGCGGGTGGCTTCCTCGGCGCTCCGGCAACCGGCATCCTGTTCGCCACCGCCCCGGCCCTGCCGTTCGCCCTCGACGCCGTCACCTTCGCGGTGGCCGCACTGCTCGTGCTGGCGCTCGGCCTGGACCGTGGTCACGCCCGACCCGGAGGCCGGTCGCGGGGCACCGCTGATCGAGATGGCCGGCGAGCAGGGCGGACTGACGCTGCGCAGCCGGGCCGCCGTCGACGGCGCGGTCCGCTCCGAGCAGCGGATCACCGTGGACGAGCTGCCCAAGCCGTACCAGGTGAACGAGTTCCACGGCCGGGGCTGGCTGCACAGCGGCCGGTTGGCCAGCGCCGCGTGGATCGTCAACAACGAGATCCACGGCGCGGAGGGGGTGGCCGTGCTGGACTCCCGCACCGGCTCGGTGACTCACCTGCTCGACCTCGGGCGGGACCGCGCCAAGGGCTGCTGCCCGGTGCTGGGCTGGGACAACAGGGGCGCGGTGCTGCTCCGCCTGGAACCGGCCGCCCTGGCCCGCTGGGACCCGGAGACCGGCGCGATCACCGGAATCATCGCCGACCTGCGGGGCGTGCTGACGCTGGCCGGCTGAGGCTCGTCGAGTGCTCAGCCGGCCGAGCCCGCCCCTCAGGCGGCGATGCCGCCGGGCTGGTCGCCCTTGACCACGGGCGCCCGGACCAGGTTGCCCCACTCCGTCCACGAACCGTCGTAGTTGCGCACCTGCGGGTAGCCCAGCAGGTGCCGCAGTACGAACCAGGTGTGGCTGGACCGCTCACCGATCCGGCAGTACGCGATCACGTCGTCGTCCGGGCTGAGCCCGAGCTGGTCGGCGTAGATCGCCTTCAGCTCGTCGGCGGACTTGAACGTCCCGTCCTCGTTCGCGGCGGACTTCCACGGCTTGCTGACCGCGCCCGGGATGTGCCCGCCGCGCAGCGCGCCCTCCTGCGGGTAGTCCGGCATGTGCAGCATCTCGCCGGTGTACTCGCCCGGAGACCGCACGTCGACCAGCGGTCGGCCCACGGCGATGTGCGCCATCACCTGCTCGCGGAACGCGCGCAGCGGCGCGTCGTCCCGCAGCGGCACCGGGTAGTCGGCGCGTGGTCGGGCCAGCTTGTCTCGGGTCAGCTCGCGCCCCTCGGCGATCCACTTCTGCCGGCCGCCATCGAGCAGCCGCACGTCGGCGTGACCGAAGAGCGAGAAGACCCAGAGGGCGTACGCGGCCCACCAGTTGAAGTTGTCGCCGTAGAAGACCACCGTGTCGCCCCGGCCGATGCCCTTCGCGGCGCACATCTCGGCGAAGGCCGTCGCGTCGAGGTAGTCCCGGGTTACCTGGTCGTTGAGGTCGAGGTGCCAGTCGACCTTCACGGCGCCGGGGATGTGACCGGATTCGTAGAGCAGGACGTCCTCGTCGGACTCGACCACGACGAGGCCCTCGTCGCCCAGGTGCTCGGCCAACCAGTTGGTGGTTACCAGCCGCTGCGGGTCGGCGTACGACTGGAGGCGGGGATCAGGATCGTTCGGCACAGACATGATCCCCAAGGTACGCCGGATCGCCGCCGGCATCCGCCGTAACGGGACCGGCTTACCACCCGTCCGGGTCGGTGAGCGCCCGCCCGGTCCGGGCCACCGTCGGGTGGCCCGGACCGGGGAAGCTCTCAACTGCTCGGCGGTAGGTTGCCGACGAAGAAGATGAAGGATGCCGCATCCGACTGGGCGCCGTCCCGGTCGATGCTCCAGACAGTGAGCGAGGTCAGGCCGTGCGCACGTTTCAGTCGACGATCGGCCCGAGCAGCGGACGCTTCGCGGTCACCGTGTCACCGGACGACCGGCCGGTGAGCCGCCGCTTGATCCACGGGGCCAGGTACTGCCCGGCCCAGCGCAGGTCGGCCGCGCGGGCGGCGAGCCACGGCGAAGGCGCCGGGTGCGGCGGAACCATCAGCCACTCCTCGTCACAGCCCACGCCGAGCGCGTTCAACACCTGCCCGGCGACCCGCCGGTGCCCGGCCGGGGAGAGGTGCAGCCGGTCGGTGCTCCACAGCATCGGGTGGAGGAACGTGTCGTCGGCGTACAGGTCGACCAGGATCGCGCCGTGCCGCGCGGCGGTCTCACCGACCGCCTGGTTGAGCAGTTCCACCCGGGGAGCGACGAGGCGCTGACCGGGAAGCCGCGCCATCACGTCCGCGAATCGGAAGAGCAGCACGTCCGCGCCGCCCGAACGGAGCTGCCGGACGACATCATCGAAGCGGGAGACCAGCGCCTGCGGGTCGAAGCTCCGACGCAGGACGTCGTTGCCGCCGGCCGCGAAGCTGATCAGGTCGGGCTTCATCGCCACCGCGGAGGGCACCTGCTCGGCGACCACGCTGGGAAAGAGCCGGCCCCGGATGGCCAGGTTCGCGTACCGGAAGTCGGGGCCTGCCTCGACGGCGAGTCGGGTCGCCACCAGGTCCGCCCACCCCCGGTAGGTGCCATCCGGGTACGCGTCGTCCATACCCTCGGTGAAGCTGTCCCCGACCGCGACAAAACTGCGCCAGCGCACCCGCGCCCCCTCACGCCACCCGTTGCCTGCGGCGACCAGTCTGTCACCGCGGGCACCACGCCCGATGCCCCGACCGGCCGACGTGGCGGACGTCATGCGACCGCCTTGATCGACGGACTTGATCGACAGATCATCCGGCGGCACCGGATCCTGGGGTCCTGCGAGCGATGTCACGGCCGGGTTGGAACGTGCGGAGCGCCGACATGGACCCGGGAGCACGTGACGGCGTACCGCCACGCCGGCAATCGGACGACCGACTAGCCCGCCCGGACACAGTCACAAATCCGGCTGATGGCGGAGTGTCGTGGCTCGCCCACCAGGCCCCACAATGGAGAGCCGGTCACCGGGCCACGCAGCGGGGAGGGCCTAGCGGGCCCGAATTGGATCGCCGTACCCGGAACACGGTCATTAGGCTGCGCGAATGCTGCTACGCATGTCGACCCTGTTGCTGCGGACCCTGCGGGAGGATCCGGCCGACGCGGAGGTGCCGAGCCACCGGCTGCTGCTGCGCGCCGGTTACATTCGTCGCGCCGCACCGGGCGGCTACACCTGGCTGCCGCTGGGCAAGCTGGTGCTCGACCGGATCACCGATGTGGTGCGCGCCGAGCTGAATGCGATCGGCGACCAGGAGGTGCACTTCCCGGCGCTGCTGCCCGCCGAGCCGTACCGGACGAGCGGCCGGTGGACGGAGTACGGCGACGACATCTTCACCCTCGCCGACCGGCGCGGGGCCGAGCACCTGTTGGCGCCCACCCACGAGGAGATGGCGGCGCTGCTGGTCAAGGACCTGTTCACGTCTTACCGGGATTTCCCGGTGACGCTGTACCAGGTGCAGACGAAGTTCCGCGACGAGGCGCGGCCCCGGGCCGGTCTGCTGCGCGGCCGGGAGTTCCTGATGAAGGACGCGTACTCCTTCGACCTGGACGAGGCGGGACTGCGGGACGCGTACGCCCGACACCGGTCGGCGTACCAGCGGATCTTCGACCGGCTGGGCCTGGACCACACGGTGGTGCACGCGATGTCCGGCGCGATGGGCGGCTCGGCGTCGGAGGAGTTCCTGGCCGCGACGCCGGTCGGCGAGGACACGTTCGTCGGCTGCACCGCCTGCGACTACGCGGCGAACACCGAGGCCGTCCTCACCCGGGCGCCCGCCGCGGGCGACCCCGCCGCCCAGCCCGCGACCCAGGTGCACGACACCCCCGAGACCCCGACGATCGTCAGCCTGGTCGAGCTGGCGAACAGCCGCCGGCTCGGGGACCGGGACGACTGGACCGCCGCCGACACCCTGAAGAACGTCGTGTTGACGATCCGTCAGCCCGGCGCCGAGCGGGCCGAACCCCTGGTGGTCGGGTTGCCCGGTGACCGCGAGGTCGACCTGAAGCGGCTCGCGGCCGCGCTGGAGCCGGCCCAGGTGGCCGTCTTCGACGAGTGGGCCGAACATCCGGAGCTGGTACGCGGGTACATCGGTCCGCAGGTGCTCGGCAAGCTGGGCATCCGTTATCTGGTCGATCCCCGGGTGGTGACCGGCTCCGCGTGGCTGACCGGGGCGAACGAGCCGGGTCGGCACGCCACCGACGTGGTCTGCGGGCGGGACTTCACGCCCGACGGCACGATCGAGGCGGCCGAGGTACGCGCCGGTGGCCCCTGCCCCGAGTGCGGCGATGGCGAGCTGACCATCCGGCGGGGTATCGAGATCGGGCACATCTTCCAGCTCGGTCGCCGGTACACCGACGCGTTCGCCGTCGACGTGCTCGGGCCGGCTGGCAAGCCGGTCCGGCCCACCATGGGCTGCTACGGCATCGGGATCTCCCGGGCGGTCGCGGCCATCGCCGAACAGCACCACGACGAGCGGGGGCTCCGCTGGCCGACTGCGGTCGCGCCCTGTGACGTACACCTGGTGGTCGCCGGCAAGGGCCCGCAGCTCGACGCGGCGCTGGACCTCGGCGGGCGTCTGGCCGCCGCCGGCCTGCGGGTGCTGGTCGACGACCGGACGCACGTCTCGGCCGGGGTGAAGTTCACCGACGCCGAGCTGATCGGCATCCCGCGCGCCGTCGTGGTCGGCCGCCGACTCGCCGACGGGTACGTCGAGCTGCGCGGGCGGGCCGGCGACGGGCGGGCGGAACTGCCGTTGGACGGTGTGGTGGAACGGATCGTCGACGAGGTCGACCGGGAGCGTGCGAACCTGGTGTAGCCGCCGCGTCACGGGGTAGTGCAGTCGGATCGGGTGATACGTCTTCGGAGGCTCTCATGACCGGTTACCGGGTCAGCGACGTGATGACCAAGCAGGTCGTGTACCTGTCGGCGGAGACAACTCTGGACGAGGCGGCCAGGGTGATGAAGGAGGCGGACATCGGCGACGTCGTGGTCACCGACGGCGCCACCCTCGCCGGCATGCTCACCGACCGGGACATCGTGGTCCGGGCGGTCGCCGAGAACGCCTCACCGGCGGCCACCACCATCGGCTCGATCGTCACCCGCGAAGTGGTCATGATCGAGCAGCACTGCACGGCCGGTGAGGCCGCGGCGCTCATGCGGGACCGGGGACTCCGCCGGGTGCTGGTCTGCGACAGCGACCGCAAACTGGTGGGGATCGTCTCGCTCGGTGACCTGGCCATGCAGCTCGACCCGACCAGCGTGTTGAGCGAGATCAGCGAACAGTCGCCGACCACGTGAGCCGTCGGCGTCGGCGTCGGCGTCGGCGTCGGCGTCGGCGGTAGCCTCGACTCATGGCTGACATGCCGGCCCGACTGGCCGAGATCGTCGACGAGTTCGCCGCCGCGCCGCGCGACCTGGTGCTCGAGATGCTGCTGGAGTACGCGGACGTCATCCCGCCGCTGCCCGCCGACGCCGCCGGGCACGAGGGCATGGAGCAGGTGCCCGAGTGCCAGACCGCGTTCTTCCTACGCGCCACGGTGACGCCGGACGGGCTGGTCGAGACGCTCTTCGACTGCCCGCCGGAGGCGCCGACCACCCGGGCGTTCGCCGGGATCCTCGCCGAGGGGCTGGCCGGCGCGAGCGCCGAGGAGGTGCTGGCCGTTCCGGACGATCTCTACCAGCGGATGGGCCTGGCTCAGGCGATCAGCCCGCTGCGGGTGCGGGGCGGCACCGCGATCCTGGGCCGACTCAAGCGGCAGGTCAGGGAACGACTCGACTGACCGGGCAGTTGCCACCGATCGTGGAGATCGAGATCTACGCGGACGTCGTCTGCCCGTGGTGCTTACGCGGTCAGTGGCGCCCAGGAGACGTCCACGCTCCTCGCCGCGCTGACCGAGGTCGAGCAGCGGGAGGCCGCCGCCGGCCAGGAATTGACAGGCGTGATGTTTCACGTGCAACGGTATCGATGTCGGTGCCTGGTCAGGCCGGCCTGGCCAGGCCCTCCACCACCTGCGCGCCGGGCAGCGCGCCCAACGCCGGCCCCGGCAGGGCGATCTTGCTGTGCCGTACGCCGGACCCGATGATCACGTGCGGGGCGGCGATCACCCGCGCGTCGACCAGGATCGGCCACTGGGCCGGCAGCCCGATCGGGGTGATGCCGCCGTACTCCATCCCGGTCAACTCGACGGCGTCGGCCAGCGGGGCGAAGCTCGCCTTGGGCACGTCCAGCGCCTTGCGGGTCACCCCGTTCACGTCGACCCGTGTGGTCGCCAGCACGATGCAGGCCGCGTAACGGACCACACCCTCATGCTTGCCGGCCACCACGACGCAGTTGGCCGACACGTCCAGCCCCACCTCGTACGCCTCGCAGAACGCCGCTGTGTCGGCAAGATCGGCGTCGATCGGCGCGACCAGCACGTCGTCGACATCCACCGGCGCGTCGGCCGGCCACTGGGCGATGGCCTCCGCCACCGGCGCGGCGAGCAGATCGAGGCGCACACGGGCGGGTTCGGTCTTCAGCGTTCCCATCACGGGTGCGATCCTCGCACCCGTGCCGCCGGCCCGCCCGCCGACTCCCGCGGCGTCCCGCGACACCACCTCCGCGTCGCGGTTCAACTGCCCGCGAGAAACGCGTTGTCGCGCATGAAGGAACGATCGCGGGCGGCCGCCAGCTCTTCTTCACGGCGGGCCCGGGCCCGCTGAAGCTCCAGGTCCTCCAGCGCGTGCCGGATGCCCAGCCGGATCACGCCGTAGAGGAAGACGAAACCGAAGACGTAGAGGATCACCGTGGTGACGACAACGAACATGGCGTCACCGTAAGACGAACGTGAACCGGCATCCTTCTCATCTCCGCGCGGTTCCCCCGTACGTGTCCAGGACGCCCGGGGGCCTCAGCTCGACCGGAGCAGGTCCAGCACGGTCAGCAGCGCGAAGAACGCGATCACGATCTCGTTGACGATCCAGGCGTGCCCCTCAGCCCACTCCCGCATCCGGGCGAGCACCCGCGCGGCCTTCTGCCCGAGCAGCACCAACGCCAGCAGCGGCACGGCGAGCAGGAGCACGGTGAGCAGCACGAACGGCACCAGGTGCCACCACGGAAGGTCGTGCCGGGCCACGGTCGCGCCCACCGTCGCCATCGTGAGGTCGTCGGTGGGCGTCACCACGAAGAGCAGCGCGCCCGTCCGCGCCGCCCAACGCGGATCGGCGTGGCTGACGCTGCCCAGCCACCGTGGCGGCCCGGACCGGCTACGGCGCAGCCAGATCACCACGGCCAGGACCACCAGCAGGGCGAGCACCACCAGGTCGATGGCCGGACCACGGTCGATCCTGCGCGCGGCGGTGCTGGCATCGGTCGCCAGTCCACCCAGCACCCGGGTCAGCAACCAGCTCGCCGTCACACCGGCGGCGACCACCAGCCCGGCGCCGGCGAGAAAGCCCGACGACGCAGCCCGGGGTCGGTCGGACGAGGCGAGGAAGACCGCCACGACCAGTTGGGTCCCGGCGACCATCACCACGGCCAGCGGCAGGACGGTCAGGAAGCTCATCGCCTGCCATCCTCACGCCCGTCCCGTGCGGACACGTCGAATCGCCGGCGGATCACCCGCCCGGCCGCGTACCCCCGGCACCACGACCGCGCGACGGTCGGCATGGCCGTGCCCACCGCCAACGCCTCGAACGCGAGCAGCGACACCAGCGCGACACTGCCCACCGTCATCGCCCGAAGCCGAGGTGCGAACAGCCCAACGGGCGCTGGGGCGAGGGTGGCGGTTCGACTCGACATGCACCGAGCCTGCGACCTCGACCCGGACTCATGTCAACCAGGGGGTGACCCGGTCCTCGTCAACTTTCCTCGAGCGCCTCCCCGACACCGCGTACCAGTCCCGAGAAGTGCTGGTCCGCCAGGAGATGCCCGGCGGTGATCACCAGGGCGAGCGGCCACTCGATCACCTGCAACGCGGCCAGGACACCGAGCCCGGCGTAGTAGGCGACCTTGTCCGGCGGCGGTACGGCCACGTCACCCAGCATGGGCAGCGCGACCCGCCGGCTGTACATCTGGACGTTCTCGCGTGAACCGTTGAGATGTCGCGTCAAGGTGCTCATTCCGGCCTCCCCGTGTCCGGTGCTGGGCGTCGGATTCCACCGACCACGCCGTCCATGCACCGTCGGCGGCGCAAAGTTCCGGCGGTCCGAGGGGCATAACGGACGTCAGGTCGGGAAGCCAGGCCGCCGGATGCGAGGGTGGCGGGAGGACGAGATGACCGACGGCACAACAAGCGGCAGCGGGGAGTCGGGTCGTCGTCCGTCCGGCCGTACGCCTCGATGACGGCGGCGGGTCGCGCCGCCGGCCGCCTCCTGCCGTCCATCGGCGTGCCGCACCTCGTCGGTGCGGCGTCCCGGACCGTCGGGTCGGCCGCGAACCGGCTCGCCCGGACGGCCGGCCTGTCCCGACGCCGGATCTGGTCGCGCCCCGGCCGCCACCACATCGAGGTGCACGGCGTCTGCCAGGACGGCGGCGACCGGTTGGCCCGGCAGGTGGAGGCCGCGCTGGAACGGCTGCCCGGTGTCGTCTGGGCCCGGGTGAACGCCCCGTCCGGCCGGGTCGTGGTGGCCGTGCAGGCCCCCGAGCCGCGGCTGCGCGACCTCATCGCCACGATCAGCCGAATCGAACGGACCTGCGACCACGATCCGGACCCGGAGATCCCGCCCCCGCAGCCGCCGGAGGAGGGGCCGCGTACGCCGCGCACCCTCGGCGCGCTCGCCTCGGACGCGCTGGGCCTGACCCTCTCGGCGGCCACCCGGATTCTGCCGTTCACACCGTTGCCCGGTGAGGTCGCCGGCCTGTTGGCCGCCGCGGACCTACAACCGAAGCTGCACGCCTTCGTCGGCAGACGGCTGCGCTCCGACCCCCGCGCCGACGTCATCTTCCCGCTGGCCGAGGCGGTCGTGCAGGGTCTGACCGGCAGGTGGACGGGGATAGTGCTGGACGGCGCCCAACGGATGGTGCAGTGGGGCGAGGCGCGGGCCCAACTCGCCGCGTGGGAGAAGGCCGAGCCGCGGCTGACCGGCGACCCGGAACGCGCCACCGCCCGGTGGCCGGCGGTCGACCGGCCCTGCCCGAAGCCGGACGGCCCGGTCGAGCGCTACATCAACCGGATGCTGGCCGCCGGTGCGGCGGCGGCAGCGGCGGCGACGCCGTTCGCCGGGCCCAAGCGAGCCGCCGCGCTGGGCCTGTCCGCGCTGCCGAAGGCCCCGGGCAGCGGACGGGAGGGGTACGCGGCGCAGCTCGGCCGGGTCCTCGCCCGCCGCGGCGTGATCGCGATGGACCGCAGCGTGCTGCGGGAGCTGGACCGGATCGACACGCTGGTGCTGGACGCCGCGGTGCTCGGGTCGGAGCGGGGCGTACTCGCCGATCTCGCTCCGGCGGCCGGGGTGGACGTTGACGAGGTGGCGGAGCGGGCGTTCACACTCTTCGACCCCGCCGACCCGACCGGTTCGCGGGAGTCCGACGGCTGGCGGCTCGCACCCCTGGACCGGCTGCCCGCAGGCGATCACGGGGACGTGCCGGACGGCGAGCGGCTGCGTACGGCCGGTGGACAGATGCTGGGGCTGACCAACGGGGGACGCTTGGCGGCGCTGCTGCGGGTCGAACCGGAGCCCGCGCCCGGGGTCGACGGTCTACCGGCCGTCGCGCGTCACGCCGGACTGAGACTGGTCGTGGCCGGTGGTGACGAGCAGCGGTACGACTTCGCCGACGCGCTGCTGCCGGGCGGCGACCGGCTGGCCGACTCCGTACGCGGGCTCCAGCACGACGGCGCGGTGGTGATGCTGGTCTCCGGTGACCGGGCGGCGCTCGGCGCGTCCGACTGCGGCCTGGGGATGTCCGCTGCCGAGGAGCTGCCCCCGTGGGGAGCGCACCTGCTGGTCGGCACCGACCTGCGGGTGGTGGCCCTGGTGATCGAGGCGACCGGGGCGGCCCGGCGGATGACACAGCAGAACATTCGTCTCGCCATGGCGGGCACCGGGCTCGGGGCGCTCGGCGCGTTCACCGCCCCGCCGACCCAGCTGCCGGACCGCTCGCTCGTGGCGGTCAACGGCGCGGCCGGGTTGGCCTTCGCGAATGGGGTCTGGCGGGCCAGCCGGCTACCCGACCGGTCGGACACCCCGGCGCCGGTGGCGACGGCCTGGCACCTGATGCCGGTCCGGACCGTGCTCGACCGCCTGGACACCACGCCCGACGGGTTGACCAACGCGGAGGCGCAGCGCCGATACGACGGCCACGGCACCGGCGGTGGCGACAACCCCGCCGGCGGTGGTGGACTGCTACGGGCGTTCCTGGACGAGCTGTCGAACCCGCTCACTCCCGTCCTGGCGGCCGGGGCGGTGCTGTCCGCGTCGTTCGGCTCGCTCGTCGACGCGGCGCTGGTCGGCAGCGTCGTCGGCGGGTCGGCCCTGATCGGGGCGGTGCACGAGCGCAACACGGAACGTTCGCTGGCGGAGCTGCTGTCGCGTTCGGCGGTCACCGCCCGGGTGCGCCGGGACGGGGCAGAGCAGGTCGTCGCGGCCGAGGACCTCGTCCTCGGGGACGTCATCGCCCTCGAACCGGGTGACTCGGTGCCGGCCGACTGCCGGGTACTTGAATCGGTGGGGTTGGAGGCGGACGAGTCGTCGCTGACCGGCGAGTCGCTGCCGGTCACCAAGAGCAGTCGGGCGGTCGTCGCCGCGGCAATCGCCGACCGGCACTCGATGCTGTACGAGGGCACCACCGTCGCCGCCGGTCACGGCACCGCCGTGGTGGTGGCGACCGGCGCCGACACCGAGTCCGGCCGTAGCCTGGCGCTGGTCCGTCAGGCGCCCCCGACCAGTGGGGTGGAGGCTCGACTCGGCTCGTTGACCAGCGCCGCCATCCCGTTGGCCGCCGGCTCGGCAATCGCCGTGGCCGGGGCGGGACTGCTTCGGGGCGTACCCCTGGCCGAAACGGCGGCGACCGCCGCGAACCTGGCCGTCGCCTCGGTGCCGGAAGGGCTGCCGTTCCTGGTCAGCGCGGCGCAGCTGGCCGCCGCCCGGCGCCTCGCCGAGCACGGCGCGTTGGTCCGGAATCCGCGCACCATCGAGGCGTTGGGTCGGGTGGACGTGCTCTGCTTCGACAAGACCGGCACCCTCACCGAGGGCAAGTTGCTGCTCGCCGGGGTCGGCGACGGTGTCGGCGACCGGTACGCGCCGGTGGACCGCCTGGACGACCGGCTCCGGTTGACCCTCGCCACGGCGCTGCGGGCCACCCCCGCGGCGGCCGATCCGGAGGAGTTGGCGTTGCAGACCGACCGGGCGGTCCGGCGGGGCGCCGCCACGGCTCAGGTCGTGGAGCAGAGCGGCGCGCCGGGCTGGCGTGCCGCCGGTGGTCTGCCGTTCGAGCCGTCCCGCGGCTACCACGCCAGCATCGGCGAGACCGACGGTCGCCTGCTGTTGAACGTCAAGGGCGCCCCCGAGACGGTGCTGCCGCGGTGCGCGAGCCGGCGTACCGACGGCCGGCAGGAGCCGTTGGACGATGCCGGCCGCGCGGAACTGCACCGCCTGCTGGCCGACCGGGCGGGAGCCGGGCACCGGATCCTCGCCGTCGCCGAGTGCCACGTGGACACCGCGCAGATCACCGACTCCGTCGTCCGAGGGCTGACCTTCGTGGGGTTCCTGGCACTCGCGGACGGGGTCCGGGAGAGCGCCGCACCGGCGGTACGCCGCATCCGGCAGGCGGGCGTGCACACCATCATGATCACTGGTGACCACCCGGCCACCGCCGAGGCGATCGCGGCCACCATCAGCGAGCACGACGAGCAGCGGGTGGTCACCGCCAGCGAACTCGACAAGCTCGACGACGAGGCGCTCGCCGAGCGACTGTCCGCCACCGACGTCGTGGCCCGCTGCACCCCGACACACAAGGTGCGGATCATCCAGGCGTTGCAGAGGTGCGGGCGGACCGTGGCGATGACCGGCGACGGCGCCAACGACGCTCCGGCGATCCGGCTGGCCGACGTCGGCATCGCCCTCGGCCAACGTGGCACGCCGGCGGCCCGGGCGGCCGCCGACCTGGTCGTCACCGACGACCGGTTGGAGACCATCATCGCCACCCTGGTCGAGGGCCGCGCCATGTGGTCGTCGGTCCGGCACGCGCTGAGCATCCTCGTCGGTGGCAACCTGGGCGAGATCGCGTTCAGCGTGCTCACCGCCGCGGCGACCGGCCGCTCCGCCCTCACCGGCCGGCAACTGCTGCTGGTCAACCTGCTCACCGACCTGGCACCGGCGCTCGCCATCGCGGTCCGGCCACCCGCGTCGGACCGCACCGACGGGCTGCTCCGGGAAGGCCCCGACGCGTCGCTCGGCGAGACCCTCAGCAGGGAGATCGGGCTGCGCGCGGCGTCCACCACGCTGGGCGCGACCGTCGGCTGGACGTTGGCCCGGTACACCGGCCGACAGCGGCGGGCCGGCACGGTCGCCCTCGTCTCGCTGGTCAGCACCCAGCTCGGACAGACCATCCTGGCCGGAGGCACCAGCCCGGCGGTGCTGGCGTCCACGGCGGCGTCGCTGGGAGTGCTTGTCGTGGTGGTGCAGACGCCGGGGCTGAGCCAGTTCTTCGGCTGCACACCACTCGGCCCGGTCGGCTGGACCATCGGCGCCGGATCGGCGCTCGGCGCCACCGTCGCCAACGGCGCGCTCACCAGGCTCGTCGCGCATCTCCCGTCGGCCCGACCCGACCTCGCCCAGCCCGTCGACGGCGACTGACCACCAGCTCGCCCGCTTGGGCACCACCGGCCGGGGTACCGGAGTCCGAGGAGATGGGGAGGTGTGATCGTCGCCATGGGAGCCATCGGATTGGCAATGTCACTCCTGTGGCTCTGGGCAGGTCCGCGCTTCCAGCGGCTCGCCCGTCGACGGCACTCCCGCTCCTGACGCCGTCCGTCACCGTTCTTCGGCGCAAGGAGAGTCCGCTGCTCCGCCCGGCACATCACCGAAGTGGCCCGGGGAGCGCCAGCTCCCCTCGTATCGTCTTTCCGGCCAACTCGACGCGCTCCGGATGAAGTCGGTCGTCGCCCAATAGACGACCCGGCGCGTTGATACAGCGTTGGCCGGACCGGGCGCTACACACCGGACAGTGGAGAAACCGCGGCAGCGCCCGGGCTCGACCAGAACTGCCAGTCGGTCGAGCGCACGACGTTCAAGGACATCCGCGAGCTGTTCACCTTCGACCTGGACACCGCCAGTGTCAGCCAGCTACGGCTGCTGACACACCGGATCCTGTCTGCCGCAGACAAGGAAGCCCTGCCCACCCTGCCCGACGTCATCCAGGAGCGGCTGGGCGGCACCTCGGATGACCTGCGCGCCTGGCTCAAGAAGGACGCGCAGACCGTCTGGGCGATCGCTCTGCGGATCAAGGTGGGGCAGACGATGACCGGCGCTGGCCCGAACGTGAAGGAGGCCGCACAGAAGACGCTCGACTCCGAAGCCGTCGACCCTTACCTGGCCTACCTGAACGAGGGCCTGTACGACGCGGGCGCTGGACTGCAAGTCCCAGCCCACCCCGACGCCGACGCCGACGCCGCAGCCCACCCCGACGCCGAGCGCCACGTCGACCGTCGCGCCGACCGCGGCCACCTCCACGAGCCCGGTCGCTGCCGGCGGTGACGGCGGCGGACTGCCCGTGACCGGTACCGATACCGCGACCGTCGCCGGCATCGGCGGTGCGCTCCTGCTCGTCGGTGGCGCGAGCTTCGTGATCGCGCGGCGACGCCGTTCCCGCTTCGTGGCGTAGCTCGATCTGACGCGCCCGACTCGACACTCCGTCGGGCCGGGCGCGTCGGCGTTTGACCGGCGTGACCGACCCTTGAGGGGTCCGAGTGCGGCCCGCTGGCATTCGCCCCCGCCCGACGGTTACTGGTCGGTGACCGGCTCATTCACCTTGCCGCCGGCCGACCGGGCCGCATGGCGCCGACTAGGCTCCTGCCGTGCCCCGCTTCGAACTGGTCACGGTGGTCCCCGCCAGCCCGGCTTCCGTGTTCGCGGCCTGCCTCGACGTCGACGCGCACACCCTCTCCATGGGTGCCAGCGGCGAGCGGGCCGTTGCCGGAATCACCAGTGGACGCCTTGGCCCCGGCCAGACGGTGACCTGGCAGGCGCGATACTTCGGCGTCCAGTGGCGGATGACCGTGCAGATCACCGAGTACGAGTCGCCGCACCGATTCGTCGACGAGCAGGTCAGTGGACCGTTTCGTCGCTGGCGTCACGAACACGTCCTCACCTCTGATCCGGCCCAGCGGCGTCATTGGCTCGGTTCTGAACTCAGCGGCGGAACGCGCCAATAAGGCGATCATCCGGCAGCAAGATCATGGCTGACTTGTGCCCAGCCCGTGCCCGTTGATCTTGCAACGCGGTATTGCCTAATCAGAGGCGGTATTCGGTGGAGCCCAGGGGACTCGAACCCCTAACCCCTGCCTTGCAAAGGCGGATGACAGGCGTTGGACGCTATCGGCGAGTCACGTTGCTTGCCGTTCTTCGTCCAACGCCTGTCGTCTGTTGGTGGGGAATCACAACCGTTGTCAGCGCTTTCGCTGACTTTCTGCTGACGCCCTGGTTCTAGGCGGCCAGGCCAAGCAGAGCACCGGCCCGCGTGTTGAACTGCTGTACTTCGTGCAGGTTGCCAAACGGCTTCAAGCGGCGTTGCAGGTCGCGCACGGTCTCGATCGCCCGCGACGAGTTGACGGACGCGGCCAGGTCCACGACCCGCGCCGCTCGCGACGCGGCAGCCTCGACGTTGGCCCTGTCAAGGTCAGCGACCGAGAGCGCCGCCTCGCTAAGCGCCCCTCGACGAGCGCGCCCCTGCCGTCGAGCCCCAGCGGCAGACTCGTTGGCGAAGCGCTCAAGCTCGTCGGGCTGGCCCAGGTCGCGAAAGCAGTGCGCTGCCTCGCCGAAGATGTACGGCGCGTCGATGAACTTCGCCCAGGCCGGTTCGTCGTCGTGGACCACCCGCCCAAACACCTGCTCTGCCCTGACTACCGACGCAGCCGCGGTGACCGACTCTCCGAGAGCTGCGAGCGCACGCCCCTCAAGGATGTGAAGATCAGCGAGGCAGGCAGGTGAGTCACCTTCGGCCAGACCGTGGCGGCCAGCGCGAGCCAGCATCAGCGCCTCGCGGGGGTGGCCGAGTAGGTTTGCCTGATCGGACATGCCGGCGAGTACGTGCGCCCCGAGAGCAGCGCTGTCGGCCGCCTGCGCCAGGCGTAGCGCCTGGATCAGGTACCGCTGCGCTAGCCCGTGCTCGCCATCGTCGTACGCCATCCAGCCCACCAGGTACGACTGCTCCGCTGCGGCTTCATAGAGCGCACGCTGAACGGCCGGTTCGTGTTCCCGCTTGATCAAGGGCAGAACGTAGCTCTGCATGTACTCAACCAGGGCGGTCCGGGCGTGTCCACCACCGCGCATCACGTCCATGTCCTGAAAGAGCGCGAACATCTCCCGAATGCCGGCCACTTGGCGCATGCCCACCTGGCGCGGCCCGCGCTCGGTTGTCGTCTCGTCAAGCGTGGCCAGGAGCCAGTCTCGGCTAGGTGCACCCAGCGCGGCCAGCACGAATGGCGCTTTCACGATGTCGCGGCGCTTCACGTCAGCTCTCCCGAGATCGATGATTGTATCCACTGTTGCGTGTGGATCGTCTCCGTACTCCAACCCTCGCGCGGCCAGGGTTTCTTCCTCAGTCATGCCGATGTCAGATGGGCTAATCCGCCGACCGACGCGCTCCGTTAGTGCCCGTGCGAGCAGCATTGGAACCGGCGAGCGTGGCGTCTCTCCGCGCTTTACCCAGCGGTTGACGGCGGTGTAGTCGTACCGCAGAGCCAGCCCCTCGACTGCGCCGAGATCGTTGACTCGCCTCGCCAGCCCGGCCCACGAAATGCCTGCCTCGACAACGAGCGCCGCGAGAGCGTCATTCGGTTCGTTCACGTGTCCGCCTCCCCATGGGCCTACCTCGGACGGTACCGGCTGAGCGGTACGCCGGGATACGCCCACATGGGTCAGCGCACTTCACATGGGGTTTCACATGGTGCTGACCACTGCCAAAGCGAGGTTTCCTCGTTGCATGGCAGCGAGATCAACGAACACCGCGAATGACCGTCTTCACGGTCGCCTGCGACACGCCGGCTGCATCGGCAATCTCGGGAACGGTGTGGTCAGTGGAGCGGCGCACGTCGCGAATGAGTTCATCTCGCTCTTGCCGCAAGGCGTCGAGCGCTTGGGTGGCTTTGCGAACGCGGTCAGCGAGCTTCTGAAGATCCTCAAGAGCGGTCATGCGGGGAGTGTAGCGGCTAGACGGCTACCGAAGATACGACTAGACAGCTACCGGCTAGCCGGCTAGCGTATGGCCCATGGAAGCGGCCCCGGCGGGGAGGCAACCCCGCCGGGGCCAGTACATCAACCGCTCTCCCAGCGAAGGAGTACGAAGATGCAGGTCAAGGGTATCCCGGCACCTCGGACGATGGACAGTCGCGCGTTCACGGCTTTGGCGGTGCAGTTCCGGCCCTCGCGGTTGAACGGTGCGGGTGTGTGCCTGTACTGCGAGACGCGGTGGTGCCAGGAGGCGCGGTGCGTCGCGGTGCACGCCAAGTCGTTGTGGGCTCCGTGCCCGCAGTGCGACGGGTTCAGCTTCGGGCGGTGCGAGAACTGCCTCAACGGTGTGGTGGAGGTCGACCGGGCCGGGCTGATCGAGTTGGCCGATCGGGTGCTGCCGGCCACCCCGGAGCAGTCGGCGGCGTTCGCGGTGGCCGCGTGATGGCCCGGCCGAACTCGACCCGAATGCGGGCGATCAAGCGGGCGTTGGCCGACCGCGACGGCGCGGGGTGCTTCTACTGCGGCCACCCGTTCCCGGCGCTGATCACCGCGACGGTTGATCACCTGATCCCGCAGAGCCTTCTACCGGGCTGGGCGCTGATGAACCTCGTCCTTGCCTGCCGGCCGTGCAACCAGCGCAAGTCCGGGCAGCTCCCGCAGGTGTTCCTGCGCCACGCCGGCCAGGTGCCGCAGCTGCGACCGGCGGGCCGCTTCGTCACCACCGTTGCCGCGCTGACGGGCCGCCTGACGCGCGTCGAGCTGCGCCCGACGACAACCCCGGTTGCCGCCACCAGTCGGTGACGAATGCCGCCAGGCGGGTTCCGTCACGCAGATCAAACCGGCAAGCAGACCGCGCCGGATCTGACGTCACGAACCCGGGTCCGACCAGCACCAACCCACCTCAGACTTCACCGGAACGGAGTCACCCTGTGACCGCCACGAACAAGAGCCCAATGGACCGGCTGACGCCGGACTCTCCACCACCACCAACCCGGCCGGGCCGATCTTCGGACCCAGGTCTACGGCCACCACAACCGGCTGAAACACCCCGCAGCGGCGTCACGGACGGACCTGATCCCGCTGCGCAGTGTTTCAGCCGAACTGACCCAGAGATGCCCCCCGCCTCAGCGGGTCTGGACGGCATCCCCGCCGGTCACGCCCCGGATGGTGAACCGGACCACGAACCGGCCAGCACGGGTCAGGTTGAGCCCGGCGGGAACGCCGAGCACGGCCGCACGATCCTGCTGACCCCGGCCTCGCAGATCCGGATGCGCCCCGTGGCGTGGACGTGGACCAACCGCATTCCCTCCGGCGCGCTGACCGTCATTCCCGGCCGGGAGGGCATCGGCAAGTCCCTCACCCTGGCGTGGCTCACCGCGCAGGTCACCCGAGGTGTTCTGCCGGGCCGGCACCACGGCACGCCGCGCCCGGTCATCTACGCGGCCACGGAGGATTCGTGGTCGCAGACCATCGGCCCCCGCCTGTACGCGGCCGGCGCGGACATGAACATGGTGTACCGGGTCGACGTACAGCACGACGGCGGCTTCGACTCCCTCACCCTGCCCCGCGACTGCACCGCGCTCGGTCGGGAGATCACCCGTCTCGGTGTGGCACTGCTGGCCGCCGATCCGCTGCTGTCGCTGATCCACGCCGGGATCGACACCCACCGCGACCGCGACCTACGCACCGCCCTTGAACCGCTGGTCAACATGGCCGACCGCACCGGCTGCGCGGTAGTTGGCCTGGCGCACTTCAACAAGTCAGCCAGCCCGGACGCCCTGAACCTGATCACCGGGTCACGGGCATTCTCCGCTGTCGCCCGGGCCGTGATCGCCATCGCCCGCGACGACGACGCCGGAGACGGCTCGTGCGTCATGAGCCAAGCGAAGAACAACCTCGGCCCGCTGGACCTGCCGTCCCTGCGCTACGTCGTGGAGTCGGTGGAGATCCCCACCGACGAGGGACCGGCCTACGTCGGGAAGCTGACCATCACCGGCGAGTCCGACCGGTCGGTCGCAGACATTCTCGGCGACGGGGCCGGCGACGGAGACACCCGCAGCGAGCGCGACGGGGCCGCAGCGTGGCTCAAAGACTTCCTGATCGCCCAGGGCGGCGAGGCGGCATGGGCCGACGTGCGCAAAGCGGCCCGCGCCGAGGGCATCGCCGAGCGAACCATCCAACGCGCCCGCACCCGCGCCGGGGTCACCGTCGAGCGGCACGGCTTCCCCTCGACCACCGTGTGGTGCCTCAACCCCGGCCACGGAACGTCACCAGTGACGCCAGTCGCGCCACAGTCGCGCCAGTCGCGCCAGCTTCCGGAACGTGGCGCGACTGGCGCGACTGGCCCCGAAGTGGCGTCACTGCCGATCCCCGATCACGGACCGTCACCCCACTAGTCGCGGCCAGGTGTCAGCGCTGTCAACGCCTGTCAACACCCGGCGCTGACAGCGCCACACCGGCCCCGACCAGCACAAACACCACCGATCACGAGGGAGTGTCAACGTGTCAGCGCCACCACCACCCCCGCCGACCGCCCTCGGCGGCCAGGTCACCGGAAATCGGCCCGCTCAGAGCCACACAGACACATCCACCCATGGCCTAAGCCCGACCCGGCCCGGATCGCGCGCCTACGGCCCTCTCAGCGGCCCGCCCTACGCCCTTCTGCCGAACTGCCTTAACGCCCATCTACTAGGGACGGACGGGCCGAAACCGGCCGGCACCGGGCCGCACAGCGGACGTGACGCAACCCCGCCGACAGAACTGACACAACCGCCACAACCACCATCGCCGCGAGGTTCTGTCAGTTCTGACAGTTCTGTCCGGCATGCTCGCCGCCGGGTCGCGGCCCACCCGCGACCGGTCGCGCCGACGCGACCCACCCCGCGACCGGCCCAGCCAGCACCAACACCCCGAGGTCGCGGGTCGCGGCCACCACCACCGCAACCCAAAAACCGGCCACCAACGGCACCCACCGGGCGGCCCGGCCGCAACCGCGACCGGTAGCAACCCGCACCGAGGTAGAGCGCGCTCTACCCGAACCGCTACCACCCCGCCGTGACCGAAAACGACCACCACCGACCACCCACCACGACCCCGCCGCGATGTAGCGGCCAGCCTCTACCAGGTAGCGGCAACGCTACCTCTGCCTCTACCGGTCTGAGCAGCACAGACAGCAAAAGGTAGCGGGTAGCGGCACCCACTCCTCAACCCCGAAAACCCGCCGTAGAGCCCTTCACCGACCCCCAGCAGCCGCTACCGCTACCCCGGAGGACACCGACGTGAACACCGTCATCCCCTTCCCGCAGCGACCGAATCCGACCACCCACGCCGATGCGGGGGGCACCTCCACCGGCCGCACCGCGCCCGTCGTCAGCGCCGTCTACACCGTCGCCGAAACCGCCGAGATCCTGCGGCTCTCGCTCGGCTCCACCTACGCCCTCGTTCGCTCCGGCGAGATCCCCGCGCTCAAGCTCGGCGGACGGTGGGTCATCCCGCGCGGTCGGCTCCACCGCTGGCTCGACGAACTGCCCACCGCCAGCGTCGAAGACGTCGAGAAGGAGCTAGCCGCGATCGAGCGTCGGGAGCAACGCGAGCAGCGCCACCGCAACGGCGCGTAACCGCCAACGGGCCGCGATGCATCGCGGGCAGGACCGCGATGCATCGCGGGCAGGACCGCGATGCATCGCGGGTCCGCGATGCCCCGCCCTCGCCCCCCTGAGCTGGCACCTAGCGGCCTCGCGGCACCCACCGCCCCAACCCCCGAAAACCGCCCCAGCGGCACCTTCGACCAGGGGCCAGAGATGGCCGCGATGGAGCGTCGGGAGCAACGCGAGCAGCACCACCGCAACGGCGCGTAACCGCCAACGTGCTGCTAGGTCTAGCACCACCACCCGCTAGACCTAGCGGCACCGCTAGCGGCAAATCCTCGGCACGACCAGGCACCTAGCGCCTAGCGGCACCATCGGCCAGAACCGCTGAACCCCTCCGCAGCGGCTCCACGATGTGGGTTCAGCAGCGCTAGGCCACCCGCCCGACCGCCCGGCCAGGCACACGCTCCGTCACCAACCGGGCAGCGACACCCGACCTAGCAGAGCTGCAATCGATAGCACCCCGCCCTGCTAGCGATAGCAGCTCTGCTAGCAGCCGATCGCCAACACCACCAGCGCGATAGCAGATAGCAGCCCACCAGCACCGACACCCGAAACCCCGCCAGAACGCGAAACACCACCCCCGCAAGCCCTGCTAGCACGGCCGACCACCGGCCGCGCCACAGGTAACCCACCGTCACCGACACAAGGAGATCCACAACCGTGGGACACATCATCAAGACACCCGCCGGCACGTTCCGCGCCAACTGGCGCGACCCATCCGGCAATCAGCGCGCGAAGACCTTCCGCACGCGCAAGGAGGCCGCCGCGTACCTCGCGGCCACCGAGACGACCGTCAGTCAGGGCACCTACGTCGATCCCGCAGCGGGGAAGGTCCGGTTCAGTACGTACGCAGAGCGGTGGTTGGCGTCGCGGTCGGTGGAGACGACAACGCTCGCCGGCTGGACCTCGCGTCTCCGGGCACGACTGCTGCCACAGTGGGGCACCTGGCCGGTCGGACGGATCAATCACCTGGCCGTTCAGGAGTGGGTAACGCGGATAGGCCGGGAGCTGTCGCCGGCAACCGTCGCCTCGTGCCACTCGCTACTGTCGTCCATCCTCGCGTCAGCGGTACGCGGCAGGCTGATCGCGTTCAACCCGTGCGAGGGAGTGCGGCTACCAGCACAGCGCAAGCGCGCGGGAGGGCTTGTCCCGCTCACGCTCGACCAGGTAACGGAACTGCTGTTGCCGAGCGTCCCGGACTGGCACCGGCCGGTGGTCGCGGCGGCTGCTGGCGCTGGCCTGCGATGGGGTGAGTGCCTCGGGCTGCGGTGGGCCGATATCGACCTGCCGAACGACGACAACCAGGACGCGACGCTGACCGTGCGGCGAGTAGTGATCGAGGTCAACGGACACGCGGCGGACAAGCCGTACCCGAAAACGGCGCAGAGCCGGCGCGTCGTCCCGGTGCCGCCGTTCCTGCGGGCCGAGCTGGTGCGGCACCGGGAACGGACGGACCCCGGCGAGGCAGACCGGGTGTTCACCAACCAGGCAGGCGACCCGATGCTCCGCAGCAACTTTCGGCGCCAGGTCTGGCGACCGTCGCTGGTACGGGCAGGACTGCTCGGCGAGGTTACGAAGACCGGCCCGCACCGCTTCCGGGCCACCTGGCGCGACCGGGAGAGCGTCGAGTGGTCGGCGGAGTTCACCACGCAGCGGGAGGCGGCGGTGCACGTCGCAGTCAGGGCGGCAGGTGGGCTGCGTTTTCACGACCTGCGGCACGGATACGCCACGTACCTGATCTCAAGCGGGGTGCCGGTCAACGTCGTACAGGCAGTCATGGGCCACGAACAGGCATCCACGACGCTCAATCGCTACACGCACACACCAGCCGACTTCCACCGACTCATCCGAGGTGCTTTCGCGGACCCCGCTGACGATCCGCTGACGAAAAAAGGCGAGCGTCGATCAGATGACCCGGGATCAGGAGGGAAAGATGCCCGGTGACCTGCACCGGAGCTAGGTGGAGCCCACGGGACTCGAACCCGTAACCCCTGCCTTGCAAAGGCAGTGCTCTGCCAGTTGAGCTAGGGCCCCGTGAAAGGCGACGGCGACCGGCTCACCGCCGGCCCGACGTCAGCGCAGATCGGGCGCGGTGGTCGCCTCGTGCCACAGGGCACGCTCGTCGTTGGCGGCCTTGACCTTGTTGAAGACGACGGCAGCCACGCCGACAACGCCGGCCAGGATCAGCAGCTTCTTGAACATGGGGCTACCCCTTGCGCTCGACTACCGTCGGACGATGTGCGGTGGGGCTAGATGGAATCGAACCATCGACCTCAGAGTTATCAGCTCTGCGCTCTAACCGACTGAGCTATAGCCCCGCGTAGCGACGAGCAAGATTAACCCATCCGCTGCGCCGGCCCCAAATCGGGGTCCGAGTGCGCGAGCCGGGCCGTCGCCGCCTGCAAAACCTACCCGAGTACGGGGCGCCGGAGCGACCGCATTCCGCGGTGCTCCGACGCCCCGGTCACACTCAGTCCCGCTCGGCGAGCGTCAACTCGACCCCGCCGACCAGGTCGGCGCAGACGTTGTAGACGAACGCTCCCAGCGTGGCCAGCGCGGTGAACAGCACCACGTTGACCAGGCCGATCAGCGCCGAGCTGAGGATCACACCCTTGGCGGTGATCTGGAACCCGTTGGTGCTCTGCCCCCCGCCCGCGTTGACCAGGTCGCTGAGGCTGTCGTTCACGCTCTGGAACACACCCATCGCGTCCAGCGCCAGGTAGAGCACCGACGTGGCGACCACCACGACGATGAACAGCACCACCGAGACCGCGAACGCGAACTTCATCACGGACCAGGGGTCGATCCGCTTGAGGTTCAGCCGGGCCCGGCGCGGCCCACGGGACGCCGCCGAGCTGACCGAGGTACGCGCGGCGCGTACCGCCTCACCGACGCGGGCGGCCCCGACGGCGGACGCGTTGCCGATCCCCGGCGGCAGACCGCCACCGCTCGCGGGGCGACCGCCGGCGCCCGTACGCCCCGCGTCCGGCTGGGTCATGCCCGGTGTGATCCGGGGCTGCGTGCCCGTGGTCCCGGTCGATGTCGCCTGACCGGGTCGGGTGCTGATCGGCTGCGTGGTCGTCGGCCGCGCCGGGTTCGGGGCGGCCGCCGTGGGGGCTGCCCCGGTGGACGTCGGCGCCTCCCCGGCCGACTTCTCGGCCTTGCTGTCACCCGGTCCCGCGTCCTCGCCGGACTGCTCCGGCGGGGGTGTCATGCCGGGAGCCCGGGTGAATTTCGGGGCAGGCGCGTCGGCGGGAACCGTGGCCCGGCCCACGGCCGCGCGGCCGGTCGCTGGTGTGCCGCCCTTGGCGGCCTCCTCGTCGACCGGGTTGGCCGAGGTCCCCGTGTTCCCCGACTTCGCCTGTGTCTCCGTCATTCAACTAGTCCTGTTCGTCAGGCTCGTCGGCATTGCGAGCAATCGCCACGATAGTCACGCCGTCCGGGAGGTCCATCAGCTTGACCCCCATTGTGTTCCGGTCACGCGTACGGCGTACAGGCTTCACCGGAGTCCGGATGACACCACCGTTGCTGGTGATCGCGAACAACTCGTCGTCTGGGTCGATCACCACCGCACCAACTAGACCACCGCGCCGTTCGGTGATCTTCGCAGTCAGCACGCCCTTACCTCCCCGGCCCTGCACCGGGTATTCCTCGATCGGGGTACGTTTCGCGTATCCGCCGTTCGTGGCCACCAGGACGTCCAGACCCTCCCGAACGACCTCCATGGCGAGCAGGACGTCGTCGTCCGTGAAGCGCATGCCGATCACGCCCGAGGTGGCACGGCCCATCGGGCGCAGCGCCTCGTCCGAGGCGTTGAACCGGATCGCCTGCGCCTTCTTCGAGACCAGCAGCAGGTCGTTCTCCGGCGCCACCAGAGCAGCACCGACCAGCTCGTCCTCATCGCGCAGGTTGATCGCGATGATGCCGCCGGAACGGTTGGAGTCGAACTCCTCGAGCCGCGTCTTCTTCACCAGGCCGTTCTTCGTGGCCAGTACCAGATAGGGGGCTACCTGGTAGTCCGGGATTTCAATGATCTGCGCGATCTGCTCGTCCGGTTGGAAGGCGAGCAGATTGGCCACGTGTTGGCCCTTGGCTACCCTACTGGCTTCCGGCAACTCGTACGCCTTGGCCCGGTACACCCGGCCCTTGTTCGTGAAGAACAGGATCCAGTCGTGGGTCGAGCATACGAAGAAGTGGCTGACGATGTCGTCCTGCCGCAGCGTGGCGCCACTGACGCCCTTACCGCCCCGCCGCTGCGACCGGTACAGGTCGACCTTGGTCCGCTTGGCGTACCCCGTCCGGGTGATCGTGACGACCACGTCCTCCCGGGCGATGAGGTCCTCCATGGAGACCTCGCCGTCGAACGGAATGATCTGCGTCCGCCGGTCGTCGCCCCACTTGGCGATGATCTCACCCAGCTCCTCCGAGACGATCTTCCGCTGCCGCTCCGGCTTGGCGAGGATGTCCTTGAGGTCGGCGATCTCGAGCTCGAGTTTGGCCAGGTCGTCCACGATCCGCTGCCGCTCCAACGCGGCGAGACGGCGCAGCTGCATGTCGAGGATCGCGGTCGCCTGGATCTCGTCGATCTCCAATAGCCGGATCAGGCCCTGCCGGGCGTCGTCCACCGTTGGTGAACGCCGGATCAGCGCGATGACCTCGTCCAGCGCGTCCAGTGCCTTGCCCAGACCGCGCAGGATGTGCGCCCGCTCCTCGGCCTTGCGCAGCCGGAACGCGGTCCGCCGGCGGATCACGTCGATCTGGTGCTCGACGTAGTAGCGGATGAACTGCGCCAGGTTGAGCGTGCGCGGCACCCCGTCGACCAGGGCCAGCATGTTGGCGCCGAACGTCTCCTGGAGCTGGGTGTGCTTGTAGAGGTTGTTGAGCACCACCTTGGCGACCGCGTCGCGCTTGAGCACCAGCACGATCCGCATACCGGTACGGCCGGAGGACTCGTCACGGATGTCGGCGATCCCGGCGAGCTTGCCCTCCTTGATCAGCTCGGCGATCCGCTCGGCGAGGTTGTCCGGGTTGACCTGGTAGGGAAGCTCGCTGACGACCAGGCAGGGACGACCCCGCTTGTCCTCCTCGACCTCCACCACGGCCCGCATCCGGATCGAACCACGACCCGTGCGGTACGCGTCCTGGATCGCCGTCGTACCGACGATCAGACCGTAGGTCGGGAAGTCCGGGCCCTTGACGATGCCGAGCAGGGCCTCGAGGGTGGTCTCCTCGTCCTCCTCCGGGTGCTCCAGGCACCACTGCACCGCCGCGCCGATCTCCCGCAGGTTGTGCGGGGGGATCTTGGTGGCCATGCCGACCGCGATGCCCTCGGAGCCGTTCACCAGCAGGTTGGGGATCCGCGACGGCAGGATCGTGGGCTCCTTGGCCCGGCCGTCGTAGTTGTCCTGGAGGTCGACGGTGTCCTCGTCGATGTCCCGCAGCATCTCCATCGCCAGCGGGTCGAGCTTGCACTCGGTGTTGTGGCTGACGAACCCGTCCGAGACGAACGAGTGGTCGTCGGTGTCGACCCGGACGCTGTAGACCGGCTGCACACCGGCGTCCGTGATCTGCGCCACCTCGGCGTAGTAGAAACGCCCGTCGACCAACGGCTCGACCACGTCGAGCACCTCGGCGTTGGTGATCCGGGCCGCGATCTCGTCGCGGTCCCGCTCCCACCGCTCGACGCGGTCCACATTGTGCCGGCGCAGCCAGTCCCGCTCCGTCCAGCGCGTTGCGCCGTGCTCGCGGATGAAGTCGCCGACCAGCGGAACCTGGTCGCTGGAGAGCGCCGTGCTGCTCACCGGCACCTGGGCCAGCTCGGCCTCCAACTTGGCCTGCTTACGGCCGAGGAAGCCGACGTGCGCGGCGAAGATCCGGGCGTCGCGCCGGTTGGTCACCACGACCTTGATTTCGCCGTTGTCGTAGCGGGCCTGCCGGCTGATCACGCCGAACTCCAGCAGCAACTGCTGGACCTCGGCCGCCAGCCGCTCGCTGCGGGTCGAGTACGAGATCTGCATGGTGTCGCGCGGCAGCAGCGACGACGAGCCGTCACCCTCGTACAGCGCTTGGAGGAACGCCCGCTTGACCGCAGCCGGCCCCTGCCACACGAACTCGGGAACGAACTTCTCAGCGCTGCGCGCGCCCATCAGGTCGCCGAGGAGGCTCGTCCGCAGTGCGGAGAGGTCCTGCACGTCGAGTTCGTGCAGCGTGCTCCCGGAGGCGATGACCCGCTCGCTGACGTAGCGAGGCCCACCCACGGCGAGGTCGTAGGCCGCGAGGACGCGGACGAAGAAATCCCGGTCGACGTTGTTGAACCCGGCCCGGCCCGGAGAGACCCACCCCTCGCTGACGAAGGCACCGGCGAGAACGGCGGCCTCGATGTGCTCCAGCATCGGGTAGCCGATCTCGTCCGGCACGCTGCGCTGGAGAACGACCCGGTCGCCGGAGGAGATCTCGGCGAGCAGCTTCCACAGCAGGGTCGGCACGCCGGCCACGTCCACCAGGCAGAGCACCGGGTGGTTGTGGGTGCCGGTCAGCTCGTACCCCTCGCGGGTGCGCAGCCGCAGCGTCGGGTGCTCGCCGGAGTGGAAGAACTTCGAGGCGCGGACCAGGTCGCCGTTGCGGTCGCGGACCTTGAGGTCGATGTCGGTCTCGCTGGACGGCGCGGCGTCGGCCACCACATCCGCGATCCGCACGCTGCCCTCGGCGGTGCGAATCCGGACATTTGCCGTAACACAGTACCTCATGGCCGCAGCCGGATCGTTACCGGGCGAGCCGAAGTTGCCGTTGCCGTCGACCAGCGGGTAGCGCAGCGACCAGGGCTGCGCCATCCGGACGAGTGCGTCGTAGATCGCCGAGTCGCCGTGCGGGTGGAACTGACCCATCACGTCACCGACGACGCGGGAGCACTTCACGTAGCCACGGTCCGGGCGGTAGCCGGAGTCGAACATGGCGTAGAGGATCTTGCGGTGGACCGGCTTGAGCCCGTCCCGGACGTCCGGCAGCGCGCGCCCGACGATGACGCTCATCGCGTAGTCGAGGTAGGAGCGCTGCATCTCCACCTCGAGCCCGACCGGTTCGATCCGGTCGTGCGCGACCACCGCGGCGACGGCCTCGGCGGGGACCTCGGGCTCGTTCGGTGTGGACTCGGGGGAATCGGTCACTGTATACCCTTATCAGAGTCAGAGTCGTTTTCGTGCTGTGGATAACGGCTGTGGATACCGGCCAAGCTGTGGATAACCCTGTGGACCGGCGGGCCAGCCGGGTCCTGCCCGGCTGGCCCGCCGACGTCCGTCAGATGTCCAGGAACCGCACGTCCTTGGCGTTGCGCTGAATGAACGACCGGCGCGCCTCTACGTCCTCACCCATCAGGACGCTGAACAACTCATCTGCGGTTGCAGCGTCGTCGAGCGTGACCTGACGCAGGGTGCGGGTCGCCGGGTTCATCGTGGTCTCCCACAGCTCGGGATAGTTCATCTCGCCGAGGCCCTTGAACCGCTGGATGTCGTCCGGCTTGGCGTTGGCCTTCTTCTGCTGGCGCAGGGCGATCAGCCCGTCCCGCTCGCGGTCGGAGTAGGCGTACTGCGCGTCGTCGCCCTTCTTGTTCCACTTGATCTTGTAGAGCGGAGGGGCGGCCAGGTAGACGTGCCCCAGCTCGACCAGCGGACGCATGAAGCGGAACAGCAGGGTGAGCAGCAGCGTCTGGATGTGCTGGCCGTCGACGTCCGCGTCGGCCATGAGCACGATCTTGTGGTACCGCAGCTTCTCGATGTCGAAGTCGTCGTGGATGCCGGTGCCCAGCGCGGTGATCAGCGCCTGAACCTCGTTGTTCTTGAGGACCCGGTCGATCCGGGCCTTCTCCACGTTGAGGATCTTGCCGCGGATCGGCAGGATCGCCTGGGTCCGCGGGTCGCGGCCCTGCTTGGCCGAGCCGCCCGCCGAGTCACCCTCGACGATGAACACCTCGGACTCACGCGGGTCGGTGGACTGGCAGTCGGCCAGCTTGCCCGGCATCGAGCCGGACTCCAGCAGCGACTTGCGCCGGGCCAACTTGCGCGCCTGCTGCGCGGCGATCCGGGCACGGGCCGCCTGGGACGCCTTCGTGATGATCATCTTGGCCTCGGCCGGGTTGCGGTCGAACCAGTCGACCAGCCACTCGTTGCAGACCCGCTGCACGAAGCTCTTCACCGGGGTGTTGCCGAGCTTGGTCTTGGTCTGGCCCTCGAACTGCGGGTTGGCCAGCTTGACCGAGATGATCGCGGCGAGCCCTTCCCGGATGTCCTCACCGGAGAGCTTCTCGTCGCCCTTGAGCAGCTTCTTGTCGGTGCCGTACCGGTTCACCACGCTGGTCAGCGCGGACCGGAAGCCCTCCTCGTGGGTGCCGCCCTCGTGCGTGTTGATCGTGTTGGCGAAGGTGTAGACCGACTCGCCGTACGACTCGTTCCACTGCATGGCGATCTCGACCGACATGCCCTCCTCCTCGGCGCCGAACTCGACCACGGTCTTGTGGATCGGGTTCTTCGACGCGTTGAGGTGCCGGACGAAGTCGGAGATGCCGCCCTCGTAGAAGAAGGTCACCTCACGCTGCCGGCCGTCCTCCTCCTCGGACACGCGCTCGTCGAGCAGGTGGATCCGCAGCGCGCGGTTGAGGAAGGCCATCTCCTGGAGGCGCCGGTAGATGGTCTGGAAGTCGAAGTCGACGGTCTCGAAGACGTCGGGGTCGGGCCAGAAGGAGACCGCCGAGCCGGTGCTTTCGGTGGTCTCGCCCTTCTCCAGCGGGCCAGGCTTGGAGTTCGTGTACTGCTGCCGCCACACGGAGCCGGACTTGTGGATCTCCACCGCCATCCGGGTGGAGAGGGCGTTGACGACGGAGACGCCGACGCCGTGCAGACCGCCGGAGACCGCGTACGCCTTGCCGTCGAACTTGCCACCCGCGTGCAGCACGGTCAGTGCGACCTCGACACCCGGCTTCTTGAGCTTGGGGTGCAGGTCGACGGGGAAACCCCGGCCGTTGTCGGTGACCCGGACGCCGCCGTCGGCGAGCAGCACCACGTCGATGGTGTCGCAGTATCCGGCCAGCGCCTCGTCCACCGCGTTGTCGACGACCTCCCAGACGAGGTGGTGAAGACCACGCTCGCCGGTGGACCCGATGTACATACCGGGCCGCTTGCGGACCGCCTCCAGCCCCTCAAGAACGGTGATCGACTCTGCGCCGTACTCCTGCTTGTCCTGCGCTGCCACCCTCGGCCACTTTCTCGCGTCGTCGGCACCGGTGGGGCGCGTCGGGCGCGGGTTCGGCGGGACAGGACGCGACGTCGGCGCGCGGACCGGTGCCGGAGACCGAGACCTCCGGACAACGGGTCGAACGCGCCGGTCGCCGCGGTTGGCCCGCGGATCGCGATCGGCTCGACCCGGAGTGGAGAATGACCTGGGGCCACCGGCCCCGTCCCTCGCCCCGCACCGGGTCTTCGTCTCGCTGTCAATCCTACTGTGCGCGGAGGACAGAACCACCACTCGGCGCCCTCAACGAGGCGGCTGAGATGTCCGTAGCCGGCAGAACCCCGTCACCCGCGACTCCCCCCACACGCCAGGCCCTGTTCGGACGCGCCGCCCCCGGACGGGTTGACCCGCGCTCGGGCGGGTCGGGGGTCGCGGTCGGATCGTCCGTGCCGTACGTTTGCGGCGCCCCGGAAGCGGCCTTGATCTTTACCGGCCGGAACCGGGACGATCGACTTGATCGACCCGACAAGTGCTCTTTAAGAGGTGACAGATGGGGCTGGACAACGTCGCGGTGCACTGGCCGCGGACCGGCCGCTTCTACGATCCGGTGGCGCCGGCCGAGTTCGTCGACTTCGGCGAGATCGTCGACCTGCCGCGGATCTCCGCGCCGACGGCGGCGCTGGCCGAGCTGATCGCGAAGACCGGCACCGTCCGGGCGACCGCGTACACCGAGCTGGTGGATCTCCTGCTCGGCCTCGAAGGTGTGTTGTACGCCACAGACGCCGCAGCCGAGGACGAGGACCCGGTGATCGACCCGGACGGCTGTGCCTGGATCGCCGGCGGCATCGAGCGGTTCGTGGCCGGCCACCGGGAGTACGGCGAGACGGTCACCTTCGACTCGGTGAGCACGGTGCTGCGGGCGCTGCTGGGCGACGGCCGGCTCGCGGAGCAGCAGCTGCGCTGGCTGGACACCCGCCTCGACGCACTGCGCGACGAGAGCGGCGATCCGCCACAGTGGAACTTCACCTGTGCGGAGCTGGGCGTGCTGGCGGCGTTCTACCGGCGCTGCGCCGAGCGCGGGTTCGCCGTCTACGCCGACGCCTGAGCCCCCGGGCCGTCCGCTGAGACCCCAGGTCCGCCGACCCCGGAGGCCGACGGCGTCCAGGGCGCGGTGCAGGGCGGTTCGACGGCTGCCCGTGAGGCGTGGAAACGCGACCTGGCAGAGCGCAAGCGCTACACGCAGGAGCAGCGCGAGCGCAAGCGGGCGGCCCGGGAGGCCGACCGGCGGCGCTGAGGAGCCGGCTCAGCCGTAGGTGTCGCGCGGCCCCCGACCGCGTACCCGGCGTGGGCCCTTCTGCCAGGACGGCGCGGCCGGGCCGTGGATGTGCAGCTTGCGCACCACGTTGTGGCCGACCTCCTGGGCGATCTGCTTGAGCAGCGAGCCGGCGAGCAGCCGTAGCTGGGTGGCCCAGGCCGTCGAGCGCGCCTCCACGGTCAGCTCGCCGTCCTCGAGCTTGACCGGACGGCTGTGCTGGGCGACCTCCGCGCCGACCACCCGCTCCCACGCGCCGAACACGGTGGCCTCGGCGGCGGGCTGCTGCCAGCCCCGCGCCTTCACCAGACGGTTCAGCACCGCTCCGAGGGGCTGCGGGTCGCGCGGGTCGGGCCCGGGGCCGGAGTAGCCACGCAGCCGCCGTCCCGAGCCACCGGCACCGTCGGTCCCAGGGCCACCGCCCGGGGTACGCCGGGTGCGCGCTGCCGTCTGCCGGCGGGACAGCGCGGCGTCGAGCACCGCCCGGGCCAGCTCCGGTCCGCTGGGGGCCTCCGGCTGCTCGCCGGTCGCCCCGGCCGGTGGAGTACGCGCAGCAGCGGCGTCACCGGCCTGCCGGCCGCTACCGGTCGTGTTGGCGCCTGCGCTCCGCCCGGTTGGCTCATCCGACACGGCGTACCGTCCCCTCGCCGACCTGGTAGCGGGTGCCCCGCAGCGCGGCCGGGACGTCGTCGTCCACTGCGCAGGTGACCAGCAGTTGACTCGCCCCACCGACCAGTTCCGCCAGCCGTTCCCGACGCCCGGTGTCCAGCTCGGCGAAGACGTCGTCGAGCACCAGGACGGGTTCGATGCCGTCGGCGCGCAGCAGGTCGTACCCGGCCAACCGCAGCGCCAGCGCGAACGACCAGGATTCGCCATGGCTCGCGTACCCCTTGGCGGGCAGCGGCCCGAGCGACAGGGCCAGCTCGTCGCGGTGCGGGCCGACGAGGGTGGTGCCCCGCTCGATCTCGGCGGAGCGGGAGGCGGCGAGCCCGGTCGTCAGTGCCTCGACCAGCGTGGCCCGGTCGGTGGTCGGCTCGGGCAGGTCGACCGACGGCCGGTAGACGATACCGGCCGCGCCCCGGCCGGCGGCCACCGCGTCGTACGCCTTCTCGACGTGCGGGGTGAGCGCGGCGACCAACTCCAGCCGGCCGGCGAGCAGTTCCGCGCCGTGCTGGGCCAGGTGGGTGTCCCAGACGGCGAGGGTGCCGAGATCACCACCGCGGGAGCCGCCGGTCTTGCGGGCGAAGTACGCGGTGCGCAGCAGGGCATTGCGCTGCTTGACCACCCGTTCGTAGTCGGCGCGTACACCCGCGTAGCGGGGCTGTCGGTTGACCAGGAGGTCGTCGAGGTAGCGGCGACGTTCGGCCGGGTCACCGCGGACCAGTTCCAGGTCCTCCGGAGCGAACAGCACCAACCGCAGCGCGCCGAGCACGTCCCGCGCCCGTCGGGCGGGGGAACGGCCCAGCCGGGCGCGGTTGGCCCGACCCGGCACGATCTCCAACTCGACGAGGAGTTCCCGCCCGTCGTGCACGACCGCGCAGCGGATCACCGCCGAGGAGGCGCCCATCCGGACCAGCGGCGCGTCCGTGGCGACCCGGTGCGAGTCCAGGGTCGCCACGTAACCCAGCGCCTCGACGAGGTTGGTCTTGCCGACGCCGTTGGCGCCGATCAGGACGTTCGCCCCCGGCTGGAGGTCGACGGCGACCCGCTCGTACGAGCGGAAGTCGACCAGTTCCAGCCGGTGAACGTACACAGGGCGTGGATGCCGCTCAGCGCTTGTGGACGGCGTGGCCGCCGAACTGCTGGCGCAGCGCGGAGACGGCCTTCATGGCGGGCGAGTCGTCCTGTCGGGAGGCGAACCGGGCGAACAGGGAGGCGGTGATGACGTTCAGCGGTACGCCGAGCCGGACCGCCTCGTCGACCGTCCAGCGCCCCTCGCCGGTGTCCTCGGTGTAGCCGCTCAGCTCGGCCAGCTCCGGGTCCTCGTCGAGAGCCCGGTCCAGCAGGTCGAGCAGCCAGGAGCGGACGACGGTGCCCTCACGCCAGGACTTGAACACGCCGGGGACGTTGGTCACCAGCTCGGAGGCGGTCAGCAGCTCGTAGCCCTCGGCGTAGGCGTGCATGAGGCCGTACTCGATGCCGTTGTGCACCATCTTCGAGTAGTGCCCGGCGCCGACGGGGCCCGCGTGCACAAAGCCGAACTCACCCTCCGGCTTGAGCGCCTGGAAGATCGGCATGAGCCGGTCGACGTGCTCCTGGGCGCCGCCGACCATCAGCCCGTAGCCGTTCTGCCGGCCCCAGACGCCCCCGGAGACGCCGACGTCCACGTAGCCGATACCGCGCTCGTTCAGCCGCTCGGCGCGGGGCGCGTCGTCGCTGAAGCGGGAGTTGCCCCCGTCGATGATGATGTCGCCGTCCCCGAGCACCTCGGCGAGCTCGTCGATGGTGGCATCGGTGACGCCGGCGGGCACCATGACCCATACGGCGCGGGGCGACTCGAGCTTCTGTGCCAGCTCGGCGAGGTTAGCCGCGTCGCTCAGCTGCGGATTGTGATCGAATCCGACCACTTCGTGGCCGGCAGCACGCAACCGCTCGCGCATGTTGCCGCCCATCCGGCCGAGTCCTACCAGGCCGAGCTGCATCTGTTCCTACCTCCGTGGATCTGGTGTTGCTGGGCCGATCAGCGAGAAACGCGGATCGGCATGATGAGGTACCGATACCCCGGAATGACCTCACCATCCTCGCCAGCGGGCGAGATCACTGCGGGCTTGAAAGCGTCGACGAACGAGAGTACGGCGGTCTGCGAACCCAGGTTTGCCAGGCCATCGATGAGGTATTGCGGGTTGAAGCCGATGGTGAGCGGGTCACCGGTGAAGGTGGCCTCCATCGCCTCGCTCGCCCGTGCCTCCTCGGAGCCTCCGGCCTCGACCACCAGCCCGTCGGCGCTGAAGCTGAGCAGTACCGGGGTGGTGCGCTCGGCCACCAGGGCGACCCGCTTGACCACCTCGGTCAGCGTGCTGACCGGCACCCGTGCCTCGGCGTTGTGGGTGGCCGGGAAGAGCGAGCGCACCGGCGGGTAGTTGGCGCCGTCGAGCAACCGGCTCGTGGTGCGGCGGGTGCCACCGGCGAGGCCGACCATGCCCTCGCCCGCCGCGCCCTGGGCGAGCGCGAGGGTGACCTCGCCGCCCAGCGGGCCGAGCGCCTTGGCGGTGTCGTTCAGGGTGCGGGCGGGCACCAGGGCGTTGATGCTGACCTCGGGGTCGTCGGGCTGCCACTGGATCTCACGCAGCGCCAGCCGGTACCGGTCGGTGGCGAGCATCGACAGCGTGTTGCCGGAGAGCTCGACGCGGACACCGGTCATCATCGGCAGCGTCTCGTCCCGGCCGGCGGCGATGGCCACCTGGGCGACCGCGGTGGCGAAGGACGCGGCGTCGACGGTGCCGGCGCTCTGTGGCATCTCGGGCAGGGCGGGGTAATCCTCCACCGGCATGGTGGGCAGGGTGAACCGCGCGCTGCCGCAGACCAACTCGAGGTGGGCGCCGACCGCGGCGATGTCGACCGGCTTGGCCGGCAGCGCCTTGGTGATCTCGGCGAGCAGGCGGCCGGAGACCAGCGCGGCGCCGTCGGCGTCACCCTGCACCTCGACGGTCACCTGACTGGAGACCTCGTAGTCGAAACCGGAGACCCGCAGGTTGCCGTCGGTGACGCGGAGCATCACCCCGGCGAGCACCGGTACGGACGGCCGGTTCGGCAGGCTCTTTGCGGTCCACGCAACGGCCTCGGCGAGCGCGTCGCGCTCCACTCGGAACTTCATCAATGCCTCCGCGTCGACGTCAGCGACAACTCTCTCATGCCGACCGCTGCCTACCGTCCCGCCCGACCGTGCGGGTGTCCATCGCACCTTAGGGCGCGGGGACATCGGCTGTGCGCCCGACCCCATGGATCGTGTCGGTGCTGACCGGCCTGTCCGGCAGCGCTCGGCCCGATCCACAGAAAGCCCAACGGTGATGATTGGTTTTTGTTCTCTTAGAAGAGATAACCCATCGTCTTCATCGCACCTGTGCAAACTGTGGATAACTCGGATCTGCGCAGCTCAGACAGGTTATCCACCGGTGAGTTGGCTGTGGATAACCGGGTGTGAAACCCGCTGGTGTGTCCACAGCCCCCCGACGATCGCCGGTTGTCCACCGTTGTCCACCGGTTGTCCACCGGTAATCCACCGACTTTCTCCCCAAGGCTGTGGACAGCCGAGAAGATCACCATTGCTGTTGTCCCCAGAACCTTCAACAGCTCGTACACAGGCTGGTGATCGTCGGTGGATAACCTGACCGTTGTCCCCAGTCGTCCACAGCGTCGTACACAGGGTTTCTCCACAGGCTGTGGGTAACCGACGCGGGACGGACCGTTGTTATCCACCGACGGTGGATAACAAGTTGTGGACAACGAGTGAGTATCGAGGTGGACACGGCAACGATCCTGTGGCCTACACCATGTCGAGGGTCAAGTCGAAGCCCTCGCCGGGCGACGAAATCGGGTGCCCTCGGCGTCGGGGTGAGCGCCATCGGCGTCGGGGTGACGCGTCGCGGGGCCCCACAAAAGAACGCCCGGCCGAGAACCGGCCGGGCGTGTCCAGGGTCGCGTGGTGACGTACCCCTCAGGTGTTCTGCTTGATCCGGTTGGTCAGCTCGGCGATCTGGTTGTACAGCGAGCGCCGCTCGGCCATCTGCTGGCGGATCTTGCGGTCCGCGTGCATCACCGTGGTGTGGTCCCGACCGCCGAAGGCCTGCCCGATGCGTGGCAGCGACAACTCGGTCAGCTCCCGGCACAGGTACATGGCCACCTGGCGGGCGTTGACCAGCACGCGCGAGCGGGACTGGCCGCGCAGGTCCTCCAGGCTCACGCCGAAGTAGTCGGCCGTGGAGACCATGATCTGATCCGCCGTGATCTCCGGACCGGCGCCGTCCGGGATGAAGTCCCGCAGCACCTCCTCGGCGAGCGACAGCTCCACGGTCGACCGCGTCAGGCTCGCGAACGCGGTCACCCGGATCAGCGCGCCCTCCAACTCCCGGATCGAGTTCGACACCCGGGAGGCGATGAACTCCAGCACGTCCGGTGGGGCGTAGAGGCGCTCCTGCGCCGCCTTCTTCTGCAGGATCGCGATCCGCGTCTCCAGGTCCGGCGGCTGGATGTCGGCCAGCAGACCCCACTCGAAACGCGTCCGCAGCCGGTCCTCCAGCGTGGCCAACTGCTTCGGCGACCGGTCGGAGGTGATCACGATCTGCTTGTTGGCGTTGTGCAGGGTGTTGAAGGTGTGGAAGAACTCCTCCTGCGTACGCTCGCGGTTCTCCAGGAACTGGATGTCGTCGATCAGCAGGATGTCGACGTCGCGGTAGCGCCGCTGGAACGCGCTGGTCTTGTCGTCCCGGAGTGAGTTGATGAAGTCGTTGGTGAACTCCTCGGTCGAGACGTACCGCACCGACCGCGCATTGCCGAGCGTCGTGGCGTAGTGCCCGATGGCGTGCAGCAGGTGCGTCTTGCCCAACCCGGAGCTGCCGTAGATGAACAGCGGGTTGTACGCCTTCGCCGGTGACTCGGCCACCGCCACGCTCGCCGCGTGGGCGAACCGGTTGGACGAGCCGATGACGAACGTCTCGAACATGTACTTCGGGTTCAGCCGGTTGCCGCCGGTGTCGGCGCCGGGCAGCCGGCGCTCGTCACGCCCGCCGGGGCGGTGCTCCATCCCGCTGCGACCCGGGCCGTTGTCCGTCGCTCCGTCCCGGGGAAGCGGGCGGATCACGTGCTGGTCCCGGGGCGACGTGGCGTCCTCGCGGTAGCGGGGCTCGTAGGGCCGGGTGTCGGGGCCGGAGGGGTCGAGGCGGGCCGCCTGCTCGTCGTACCCGCGCCGCTCGGATGCCGGCCGAGTCGATCGCATCGGCTCGACGAAGGCCGCGCTGAACAGTGCCTCCTGGCCGTCCCGGCTGGCCGGGATCAGCCCGGAGGCGTGCGCGTCGACGCCCGGCATAGGGGGTGGACCCGTCGGCGCCGACGGTACGGCGGTCTCGGGCAGGCGGTGCGCCAGCTGCTGCTCACCGATGGACTCGTCGGCCACGGCTCGTCTGGCGTACTCGTCCCCGTGCGGACCCGACGGCGGTCCCGCGACGTCGAGCGGTCCGGGCTCCGGGGTGCTGCGGTAGACGGTGCCGGACGGACGGCCGGTGGCGTCCTCGGCCACCCGCACTGTCACGGCCACCTGGATCGGCCGGCCGAGCCGGCGGGTCAGCGCCTCGGTGATCGCCGGGCGGAGCCGCGACTCGATCACATCCCGGGTGAAGGCGTCCGGTACCGAGAGCAGTGCGGTGTCCTCGACGATCGCCCGCAGCCGGGTCAGTCGGAGGTAGGCGCGTTGCTGGGCGGAGATGATCTCGTCGGCGAGCTCGTCGGTCGCCGCCAACCACACCGCGGCAAGGTCGGTCGTACCGGCCACCGTCGTGCCACCCCCTCGCCTTTGCTCCCGGCCGCCGCTGTCTGCCAGCCGGCCGTCCCGGGCCCGCCGCGTACACGGGTGGAACATCACCCACCCGGACAACTGACCAGCGCTCGTCCACAGGTTATCCACAGCCTGTGCACCGACCGATTGTGGCCGCCCGCCGGGCGCGGGACCTGCCCCTGCCTGGACGGCCGTTGAAGCGGGTTCACCGTGCCGAACGATTCACCAGCGTGTCCGGTCTTGCCTGCGCGCGACGACCGGAGCATCCGACGCTCACCGCAATCGGGCACGGTAACAGCGTTGTCCCTGCCCCATCAACCGGCGAGGCGGCAGCGACCTTGTCGGCATCAGCGAAAACCGCCCCTTCGGTCTCGGGCGCGTCCCGATCTCCCCTCGCTGTGGGTGTTTGACGGTCATTGCACCCCTGCGTAGGCTGGAGCGGCTGCTCTCTCGCCCTCTGCTAGGGTGATGGGTGCTTGCTGCCCGCGGTCGTGTCCCCGCATCGCCGGTCCCGCTCCGCAGGGCAGCACCGAACGGTGGCCATCGTCGAGGTGGCCTGGACCACCCCACGACCCCGGCGATCCCGTCGCGCGGGGCGCGTACGAAAACGGAGAGCCTGACGTGAGCAAGCGCACCTACCAGCCGAACAACCGCCGGCGCGCGAAGACCCACGGCTTCCGGCTGCGCATGCGCACCCGTGCCGGCCGTGCCATCCTCTCGAACCGCCGCGCCAAGGGTCGCGCCACCCTGTCGGCCTGAGCCGACCGGGCCGGTCCGGGGGACGTGGGCAGTCGTGCTGGCCGCCGCACAGCGACTGCGGCGCAGCACTGACTTCGCCGCAGCGGTTCGCGGTGGCCGCCGCGTCGGCCGAGGCGCCGTCGTGGTCCACCTGACCGTGCCGTCGACCACCGACCCCAGCACGACGATCTCGCCGAAGCCGGCGCGGGAGTCCGGCGCGGAGCAGCCCTCCGCCCCGGCCCGCGCCGGCTTCGTCGTATCCAAGGCCGTCGGCAACGCGGTGGTCCGCAACAAGGTCCGGCGTCGACTGCGGGCGCTGGTCCGGGAGCGGCTGGACGCGCTGCCGGTCGGCAGCACCCTTGTCGTCCGGGCACTGCCCGCCGCGGCCGAGGCGTCGTACGCCCGGCTCACCACCGACCTGGACGCCGCCATCGCGGTTGCCTGGTCCCCACGGGAGAGGCGGGCCCGGTGAGCACCGACCCGACCGCCACGCGTCCGACGTCAACCGCTGCCAGGGTGCTGATCGCGCCCATCATCGCGTACCGTCGGTGGATAAGTCCGGCACTGCCGGCCCGCTGTCGGTTCTACCCGTCGTGCAGTGCGTACGCCCAGGAGGCCCTCGTGCGGCACGGCGCGCTCCGGGGAGCCGCGCTGGCGGTTCGCCGGTTGCTGCGCTGCCACCCCTTTCACCCTGGTGGACATGACCCGGTTCCGGAGCCGGGCGTTCGCCGTCGTGTCGATGTGACTGGAGCCCCGAATTGAGTCTGAGTCTCGACTGGATCTACTACGCGATTTCGTGGATCCTGCTGACCTGGCACTCTGCCTGGGACGCCATCGGGGTGCCGGTCGGCGCGGTGATCGGCACGAACTTCGCCTGGATCCTGTCCATCATCTTCCTGGTGGTCACCGTCCGGGTGATCCTGTTCCCGGTCTTCGTCAAGCAGATCAAGTCGCAGCGGGCTATGCAGGCGTTGCAGCCCAAGGTCAAGGAGCTGCAGGAGAAGCACAAGGGTGACCGGGAGACGCTCCAGAAGGAGATGATGGAGCTCTATCGGAAGGAAAAGGCCAACCCGCTCATGGGCTGCCTTCCGATGTTCCTCCAGATTCCTGTCTTTCTCGGCCTCTTCCACGTGCTGCGCCGGCTTGACCCGTTCAAGCCCGAGGGCAAGAAGACGATCTACGGCTGGACCGTCGACCAGTTCAACAGCGCCTCTCACGCGAAGCTCTTCACGGCCCCGCTCGCCGGCAAGTTCGGCTCCACCGCCGACGAACTGGCGCGGCTCAACGCCAACGGCAACACCACGAAGATCATTGCTGGTGTCCTGGTCCTGGTGATGATCGCCACCACGTATTTGACCAGCCGTCAGATGATCCTCAAGACCGGCTGGGCGGAGGACCCGCAGCAGCGGATGATCCAGCGGCTGATGCTCTACGGCATCCCGGCCTCGCTGCTGATCTCCGGCGCGATCTTCCCGATCGGTGTGATCATCTACTGGGTCACGAACAACCTCTTCACCCTCGGGCAGCAGCAGTGGGTGCTGCGCAAGTTCCCGCCGCCGGTGACCGCCAAGAAGGCCGCCGCCCCCGCCGCCACTCGCAGCCCGGTGCAGCCCGCCAAGTCGGGCGGCCTGTTCGGTCGCGGCAAGGCCGCCCCGGCGGCCCCGGTCAAGGCGGCCGCGCCGAAGGTGGCCGGCCCGAAGCCGGGCGCCAAGCCCGCCAACCCGAAGAAGAGCCGCCCGGCCAAGCGGCAGGGCTGACCCCCGGCGGCCGTCGTCGGACAACCGGCGACGGCCCAACCCCGCACCGAGCAGCCGCCGTACGGCCGGCGCCGGGCGGAACCGACCGCGTGCGGCGCGGTCACGGGCGACACTGCCCGTACAGACGTGCCCGTGGGCACCGGCGACCTCCCGCCGGCCCCGCGAAACCAGCGGACCCGACGGTCCGGCCGAGCGAGTACGGAGATGAGACCGTGACCGAGACCAGCATCCCGCGCGCCGAGCAGTCCCTGGACGAGGAGGAGACCGCGACGCTCGCGGTGGACGACGACGACACCGAGACCGACGACGACACCGAGGCCGACGGCGACGACACCGAGGCCATGGCCGGTGGTCGTGAGAAGAAGAGCGCGGGCGAGAGCGACCTGTTCCGGCAGAGCGAGATCGCGGCCGACTACGTCGAGGGACTGCTCGACATCCTCGACTACGACGGGGACATCGACGAGCTCGTGGCCGGTGGACGCCCCGTCGTCGAGGTGGTCGGTGCCAGCCTCCAGGACCTCGTGGGCCAGCGCGGTGCCACCCTGGAGGCGCTCCAGGAGCTGACCCGGCTCGCCGTCTTCCGGCAGACCGGTACGCCGAGTCGCCTGCTGCTCGACGTCGGTGGCTACCGGGCGAACCGCCGCAAGGAACTCGCCGCCCTCGCCAAGAACGCCGTCGAGAAGGTGAAGGAGTACGGCGAGCCCGTGCGCCTGGAGGCGATGAACGCGTTCGAGCGTAAGTGCGTCCACGACGTGGTCAACGCCATGGCCGGCGTGGCGAGCGAGTCGGAGGGCGTCGAGCCGAACCGTCGCATCGTCGTACGGCCGGCGGACTGACTCCGTTGACCCACGACGACACCACGGCTGATGCCGTTACCGGCCCGGGCGGTACGCCGTCCGGGCCGTCCCCTGTCCGGCGTGACGACCCGGCGGGGCACGAGGCGGCCAACGGCAGCCCTCCAACCGTGGGTACCTCGACCAACGGCACGCCGTCGCCGCCCGATGTCGCGCTGCCGCCCGAGCTGGCGCCGGCCGCGCTGACCCTCTTCGGTGATCGGCTCGACGTGGCCGCCGCGTACGCCGAACTGCTGGCCACCGACGGGGTGGTCCGAGGTCTGATCGGCCCGCGCGAGGCACCCCGGATCTGGGACCGTCACCTCCTCAACTGCGCTGCGGTGGTCGAGCGCATTCCGAGCGGCGCGAGCGTGCTCGACGTGGGCTCCGGCGCCGGTCTACCCGGTCTCGTGCTGGCCATCGCGCGCCCCGACCTGACGGTCACGCTGATCGAGCCGCTCGCTCGACGGACGTCGTTCCTCATCGAGGTCGTGGAGCGGCTCGGTCTGACCCGATCGGTACGGGTGTTCCGTGGTCGGGCCGACGAGGCTGCCAGCGGATCGAGTGGCCGGGAACCGATCAGCGGTGACGTGGTGACCGCCCGCGCGGTCGCACCGCTGGACCGGCTGGCGACTTGGTGCCTGCCCCTCGCGGTACGCGGTGGGCGACTACTGGCTCTCAAGGGATCGTCCGCCGCCGCCGAGATCGAGGAGCACGCCGACACCGTGGCGCGGCTTGGCGGCGGGGATACGGCCGTGCACCTCTGCGGTGTCGGTGTGATCGACCCGCCCACGACGGTGGTGGAGATCGTCCGGGAGCGGATGGTCGGCCCGGCTCGGTCGGCGGCGACCAAGCGATCCCGCAGTGGGCGCGCACGGCGCCGCTGAGGACTGCGCCATCGGGCGTCCCGGCCGACGGGTTGCCTCGTTGTATCGGTACGGATGGACGAGGGAATGAGAACCCGACGTGGACCGGCCGCGCCCGTCCGCCGTAGGCTGACCGCGCGTCGATAATGTGGAGCGGCCGACGGACGTCGCGGACTCCGACCGCTCCCGAGGGGCCGTACGCTCCGGGGTGCGAGCGCGGGTGTGGCCAAGTTGACCGGGGCGCGGACCGACCATCCGAAGCGGGCAGGGATGACAGGTGCATGACGACGGCAGGTACGACGATCCACGCGTGACCGGGTCAACCGGCGACCCTGTTTCACGTGAAACCGACTACCCGAACTGGTCGCCCGGTGCTGCCGGAGCGCCCATTCCGGCGGCCGCCGGTCCGCTCGTCTCGCAGAACGAGGCAGCGGTCCCGACCGCCGGGCCGGAGCCGACGGCTGGTCGCCGGGCGGCCGACGGCCCGAGTCGACCGGTCAAGGCCGCCGACGTACGGCAGACGCCCGGTCGACGGAACGCTGCCGCAGCGGTTCGCTTCGAGCCTGCGGTACCGCACCAGCCCACCGCTGCGGCGGCACGCGAAGCCGGGCCGGTGGTTCCAGACGTACCGGTCGCGTCGGCCGAGTCGCTGGCGGCGGTCGCGGCCGATCCCACGTACGTTTCACGTGAAACCCCGACGCGCGAAGAGGATGACCCACCGTTGGCTATGGAGGCGATGCGTGCCGTGCAGATCCTGAATCCCAGTGGCGAGGTGACCATGCCTCGACCGGACCGGACCCGGGTCATGTGCGTTGCCAACCAGAAGGGCGGCGTGGGTAAGACCACGACCACGGTCAACCTCGCGGTGGCACTCGCCCTGCACGGCAACCGGGTGCTCGTGGTCGATCTGGACCCGCAGGGCAACGCGTCGACCGGCCTCAACGTGCCCCACCACACCGGCATCCCAGACGTCTACGACTGCCTGATCAACAGCGTCCCGCTGGCCGAGGTGGCGCAGGGGGTCGAGGGAATCCCCAACCTGTGGTGCGTACCGGCCACGATCGACCTCGCCGGCGCGGAGATCGAGCTGGTGTCGGTGGTGGCCCGCGAGTCGCGTCTCGACCGCGCGATCGCCGCGTACCCGGGCCAGTTCGACTACGTCTTCATCGACTGCCCGCCCTCGCTCGGTCTGCTCACGGTCAACGCCCTGGTCGCCGCGCAGGAGGTGCTGATCCCGATCCAGTGCGAGTACTACGCGCTGGAGGGGCTTAACCAGCTGATCAACAACATCAACCTGGTGCGGCAACACCTCAACCCGAAGCTCGACGTCTCCACCATCCTGCTCACCATGTACGACCGCCGTACCCGCCTCGCAGACGCGGTCGAGCAGGACGTACGGAACCACTTCGGCGACAAGGTTCTCCAGGCGGTCATCCCCCGCAACGTGCGGGTGTCCGAGGCACCCAGCTACGGCCAGTCGGTGATGACCTACGATCCCGGTTCGCGGGGCGCCACGAGCTACTTCGAGGCCGCCCAGGAGATCGCCGAGCGGGGCGTCAAGGAGCCGGTGGGCCGGAATGCGTAGTGGGGACAAGTCACTGGGAGGCGTGGCATGAAGAACCGTCCTCGGGGCGGTCTGGGACGGGGCCTGGGAGCCCTCATCCCGACCGGGCCGGTGCCGGGTGCCGACGGCACCGTGACGGCCGAGCCGGAGAACGAGCATGGTGACGTCGACGAGGGCACGTCGGCTGCTGCCGTCCTGACGGCACCGGTGAGCGCCGCCGCCCACCAGTCGGAGCCCGTGCTCAGTCCCGTGCCGGGTGCCCGGTTCGCGGAGATCCCAGTCGACGCGATCGTGCCGAACCCGAAGCAGCCCCGCCAGGTCTTCGACGAGGAGGCGCTGGAGGAGCTGAAGACCTCGATCCGGGAGGTCGGCTTCCTACAGCCGATCGTCGTGCGCCAGCTCGACGACGAGAAGTACGAGCTGGTGATGGGCGAGCGCCGTTGGCGTGCCGCCCAGGCGGTGGGGCGGGACAACATTCCGGCGATCGTCCGGGACACCCGCGACGACGCTATGCTCCGCGACGCGCTGCTCGAGAACATCCACCGGGCAAATCTGAACCCGCTGGAGGAGGCCGCCGCGTACCAGCAGTTGCTGGAGGAGTTCGGCGCCACCCACGAGGAGCTGGCCCGCCGGATCGGCCGCAGCCGGCCACAGATCTCCAACACGATCCGGCTCCTCAACCTGCCGGCCCAGGTGCAGCGCCGGGTCGCCGCAGGCATCCTGTCCGCCGGGCACGCCCGCGCGCTGCTGAGCCTCGACGAGTCGGAGGCGCAGGAGCAGTTGGCGCTGCGGATCGTCGCCGAAGGGCTGTCGGTGCGGGCTACCGAGGAGATCGTGGCCCTGGCGCTGAACGACGGCTCGGCGAAGAGCCAGGCCGCCAAGCGGCGGACGAAGCCTCACGCACCCGCCCTGACGGATCTCGCCGACCGCCTTTCGGATCGCTTCGATACCCGGGTAAAGGTCGACATCGGCCGGAGCAAGGGCAAGATCACCATCGAGTTCGCCACGGTGGACGATCTGGAACGCATCGTCGGCATCATCGGCGTGCAGGAGGAGGGGACGCAGGACTGACCGTCCGGCCTCCACCAAGGGCCGCGTCTCTCTTCGGGAGGCGCGGCCTTTCTGTGTACGTCCCCGTTTCACGTGAAACGGGGACGCTGGAGGCGGCTCGCCAACCAGATGTCACCCGAGCGCATCCCGACTTGGTATCGCCGAGGGATGTTCGCCGGGCGCGGATGTCAGGTGGCGGCACCGGGCACCAGAGGGGCGGCGCTGCGCACTGGTGCCCATGACAACTGGCGCTGCGCACTGGTGCGCAGCGACAACCGAGGAGTTGTGGTGCGGAGTCGTATTCGACCTTCACGGCCCCTGAGGTTGCCCCGACACGGCTTGGTCGACCCGAGGCACCCCTGGCCGCCTCGAAGGCGGCAGCGACCCCCTCAGGGGGCGGGCGAGGTGACTGCTCGTCGGGCCTGAACAACCGATGCGGCAGCGCTGCTCCGGCAGTCGAGCCGTTTCACGTGAAACAGACTCCGTTGGACGTCTCGCCGGGTGTGCGAGTGTGCCGGCAGCGGGCGGCTCGAACGCCAACTCGACGAGAGGTCCGCCCAACGACCGAAGGGCCGAAAAGTTATCCACACCAGTTGTCCACAGGCACCCCCCGTTTCACGTGAAACGCCGCGTGAAAGCGGGTGTCGGCCTGTGGATGACGGGGTGTACTCGCGCCCTCGGCAGCCTGTGGATATCACTCGGGCGGTCGGCGTTAGCGGTCGCAGCGATCGACGACGGGCACTGATCGGGGCGGTCGGAACCGGTCGAACAGGTAGGGACAGCAGTGCCGGACTCGGTTAGGGTCAGCGTCGTGCACGACACCCCTCCCTCAGTCCCGGACTTCACTCAGTGGCCCTCGTTCCCCTTCGAGGGTGACCTGCGGGTGAAGCAGCTCGACGACCCCGTCCCGGTCGAACCGCCCCGCAAGGGCGAGGACCTCCGGGAATGCACCGCCTGCAACGCACCCGACGACGCCTACATCTGGGTGGGAGAGCGGTGGCGGGTCCGCGCCATGGACCGGCCGACCGGCCTGCCGATGGTCCTCATCCTCGAATCGCGGACCCACCTCGATCTGGGTGACCTGCCGAACCTGCTCGCCGCCGAGTTGGGGGTGATGACGGTACGCCTGGAGCGGGCCATCCGGTCGTTGGACGGCGTGGCGCGGGTGCATGTGAACCGATGGGGCGACGGCTCCGCCCACCTGCACATGTGGTTTCTCGCCCGGCCGTACGGTCGGCTTCAGCTACGGGGGACCTTCCTGTCCCTGTGGGACTCCATCCTGCCGCCGATCTCCGAGGAGCAGTGGCGGGAGAATCTGGCGCTCGTCGCCGCCTGGCTCGCCGAGTTCGGTGGCCGGCCGTTGGCAGAGCCGCCCCGCATCCAGTGGCAGGCCCCGTCGAGCCTGCTGGCTCAGTCCGCCGCGGCGGCGCACGCCGCAGCCGCCCAGGAGGAAGCCGTGTCGGTCATCGAGGCGGCCGAGGAGATCCCGGAGCCGGCAGTCGAGGCGGTCGGCGTTCTCGACGGCGACAGCCGTGACGGCGACCTCCTCTCCGAATCGGAGGCTCAGGGGGAGCCCTGCGTCGCGGACACCGCCCCGGCAACCGCCTTCGACGGCGACGGCGACGGCGACGCCCCGGCACCGACGACCGAGCCGAAGCCCTCTGCCCCGATCGTCGACCCGGCGCTCGTCGACCCGGCGGTCGAGCCTGTCGCCGACACTCCGACGGCCTCCGGCCCGGTGAGCGACGTCGCGAGTCCGGCCCCCCGGAATCCGATCGTCCCGGCGCCGCGCAGGACCCCCACCGACGACGACGCCCGCGAGGGCGGGATCACCCGCCCGACGTGAGCCCCACGCGCTGATCACCGATTGCGAGTGGGGTCGGCGGGGCGGGCACCGCTCGCCAACCCCGGCCCACGCCCGTGCTCCCACCGGTAACGCATCGAGTAGCGAAAACGGAAGCCGGTACGAGGGCCGGGGTCAGGACGCCTGGCGGGTGGCGGCCCGGGTGACAAGCGAGCCGACCAGGCGGCCGAAGTCCAGACCGGCCGCCTGGACGGCCAACGGCAGCAGCGACGTCTCCGTCATGCCGGGCGAGACGTTGACCTCCAGCACGTGCGGATGGCCGTCGGCGTCCACGATCACGTCGACCCGCGACAGGTCCCGTAGGCCGAGCGCGGTGTGGGCGGCGAGCGCCACATCGGCCACTGCGGCGGCCACCTCCGGCTCCAATCGGGCGGGAGCGTGCCACGTGGTGCGGCCGGCGGTGTAGCGGGCGGCGTAGTCGTACACGCCGTTGCGCGGCACGATCTCCACCGGCGGCAGCGCCTGCGGACCGTCTCCCAGCTCGACCACGGAGACCGCCACATCGATCCCGGGCACATACCGCTCGACGAGGGCCGTCGGGTCGTACGCGAAGCAACCGACCATCGCGGCCGGGAGTGACGCGGCGTCCCGGACCACGGCGGCGCCCAGTCCGGAGCCGCCCTGCGCCGGCTTGACCATCAGCGGCAGGCCGAGCCGGTCGGCGATGCGGTCCAGCACGGCGACCGCGCCGAGTTCGGAGAAGCGGTCGTGCGGCAGGGCCACCCAGTCGGGGGTGGGGATGCCGGCCTCGCGCAGCACCGCCTTAGCCGAGGGCTTGTCCCAGGCCAGCCGGGAGGACCGGGCGTCACAGCCGACGTACGGGATGCCGCACAGGTCCAGCACTCCGCGCAGCGAGCCGTCCTCGCCGGTCGCGCCGTGCAGGGCGATCACGACGGCGTCCGGCGGATCAGCCGTGAGGGACGGCAGGAGGGCCACGTCGGCGTCTCGCATTTCGGCGTCGACGCCGACTGCACGCAGGGCGTCGAGTACCCGTCGACCGGAGCGCAGCGACACGTCCCGCTCGTAGGAGAGTCCGCCGGCGAGAACCAGCACTCGCAGGTCGGCCGCGACGGCGGAATCGGTCACGGAGAAACGCTCGGCAGCGGTCGTACCCATGCCGGCATCATGCCAAGTCGGGACCCGGCACGTCGGAGCCGGGCCGGCCGCGACGGCCGGCGGCACCGCCGACGGCGCCGAAGACACGCCGAGTCGCGAGCTCCTGCTCCATGACGCCCGCGAGCCGGCGTACGCCCTCGCGGATGCGCTCAGGGGGCGGGAAGCTGAAGTTCAGCCGCATCGCGCCGGTGCCCGTGCCGTCGGCGTAGAAGCCGGTGCCGGGCACGTAGGCGACCCGGGCGGCGATGGCGCGCGGCATCATGGCCTTGGAGTCGAGGCCGTCCGGCAGGGTGGCCCAGACGAAGAGCCCACCGGCCGGGGTGGTCCAGCTGGTGCCCTCGGGCATCAGATCGGCCAGCGCGTCGAGCAGGGCGTCGCGGCGTTCGCGGTAGACCTCGCGGTAGACCTTGAGCTGCTGCCGCCACGGCATCGTGCCGAGGTAGGTGGAGACGGCGGCCTGGGCGTAGACGCTGGGGCAGAGGATCTGCGCCTCGCTGGCGATGACCAGCTTGTCGCGGACCGCGTGCGGCGCCAGGATCCATCCCACCCGCAGGCCGGGGGCGAACGTCTTGGAGAAGGTGCTGAGGTAGAAGACACCGTCGCGCCGCCGGGCCCGCAGCGGCGCGGGGGCCTCACCCTCGAAACCCAACTGGCCGTACGGGTCGTCCTCGATCACGAGCAGGCCGGCGCGCTCGCAGATGTCGAGTACGCGCTCACGGCGCTCCTCGCTGAGCGTCACGCCGGCCGGGTTCTGGTAGGTGGGGATGGTGTAGAGGAACTTGACCCGCCGGCCGGCCCGGGCGAGGTCGGCGATGGCCGTCTCCAACGCCTCGGGGATCAGCCCGTCGGCGTCCATCGGCACGTGCACCACCTGCGCCTGGGCGGCCTGGAACACCCCGAGCGCGCCCACGTACGTCGGGCCCTCGGCGAGCACCACGTCACCGGGGTCGAGGAAGAGCCGGGCCACCAGGTCGAGCGCCTGCTGCCCGCCGACCGTGACCACCACGTCCTCGGGTGAGGCGCCGCACGCGGCGTCGATACCGGAGAGCGCCATGACCTCGCAGATCCGCTCGCGCAGCTCCAGCGTGCCCTGCCCGATGCCGTACTGCAGGGTCGTCACACCGTGCTCGGAGCCGAGCCGACCGAGCATCTCGCCGACCGCGTCGAGCGGCAGCGCGGCGATGTACGGGGCGCCACCGGCGAGGGAGACGACCTCGGGCCGACTGGCCACCGCGAAGAGTGCTCGGATCTCGGAGGCGGTCATCCCGCGCACACGCCGGGCGTACCGGTCGGTGTAGTCGTCGAGTGTCGTGCCGGTCATGACCTCACCTCGATCGCTGCTCGGGTGGCTCCCGCCCCGGGTACCCCGCCCGCTCGTGACCATGGCGGCGGGATACCGATTGTCGATCCTAGTCGGCCTCGACCTATTTGCCGCCCTGCCGGGACGGATCGACCACATGGCGGACCCTCCCTGCGGGGGTGGGGATTTGCGCGTCCCCTCCCGTACGGTCGATCTGCGGCGTACGATCGCTCGTCGGGGGCAGGAAGGCGGCGCTGTCGTTGCATGCCGGTCTCCCACCGAGCCTAACTGTGGGGATGCGCCAAATGTCGCGACGTCTGGTCAGCCTGACCCTCGACACGCTGGAGGATCTTCCGCGCCCCTGCCGTCAGTGCGTCTACTGGGAGTTGGATCCGGTCTCCGCCGACCGGGCCTGCGCTGCCGGTGACCCGGGCCTGGAGAAGGAGGCGTGGGTCTCCCAGACCCTGCTGGAGTGGGGTTCCTGCGGCAAACTCGCGTACGTCGACGGCATGCCGGCGGGCTTCGTGATGTACGCGCCGCCCGCCTACGTGCCCCGCTCGATGGCCTTCCCGACGTCGCCGGTCTCCGCCGACGCCGCGCTGTTGATGACCGCCAACGTGGTCGCCGCGTTCGCCGGTGGCGGATTGGGCCGGATGTTGGTGCAGGGCGTCGCACGCGACCTGACGAAGCGGGGGATCAAGGCGATCGAGGCGTTCGGCGACGCCAAGTTCGGTGACGCGGACGACCCGGCCGGCGGGTGTGTGGCACCTGCCGACTTCTTCCTCTCCGTCGGCTTCAAGACGGTGCGTCCGCATCCCCGGTTCCCCCGTCTTCGCCTCGAACTGCGTACGGCGCTGAGCTGGAAGTCCGACGTCGAGTACGCGCTGGAGAAGCTGCTCGGCTCGATGAGCCCGGAGACGCTGCTCCGGCCGGTCCGGCCCGCGCCGGCCACCCGCTCGACGGGCGGCTGAGCGGGGTCAGTCGACGACGGTGCCGGCGGCCACGACCGCACGCAGCTCGCTGACGTCGAGCGAGCCGGTCGGCACGTCCCGCTCGATCGGGTAGTACATCCGCTGCACCGCGGCCACGATCGCCTCCACCACCCGGTCACGGAACCGGGGGTCGACGAGCCGGGCGCGGTCCACGGGCGAGGTGAGGTAGCCGACCTCGACCCGGACCGCCGGCATCCTCGTCAGCCGCAGCAGGTCCCACGCCTTCGCGTGCGTACGGCAGTCCCGCAGCCCGGTCCGCGCCACGATCTCCCGCTGCACCAGACCGGCCAGCCGCTCCCCGGTCGCCGAGGTCACCCCGTTGTCGGTGCCGTAGTGGTAGGTCGCCACCCCGTCCGCCTCCGGGTTGGCGTGCCCGTCCAGGTGCAGCGAGATGAACACGTCGGCGCCGAGTGAATTCGCCAGCAGCGCCCGGTCGGTGTCCGGCAGGCAGGCGTCGGACGCGGGACCTCGGGTGAGCTGAACCCGGACCCCGGACGCGGCGAGCCGCCCCTCCAACCGGCTTGCCAGGTCGTGTACGAGGTCGGCCTCCGTCCAGCGCAGCGGGCCGTCCGGCACCACCATGCCGGGGTCGGTGCCGCCGTGGCCGGGGTCGATGACCACAGTCTTACCGACCAGGGCAGGCCCGGACTGGCGGATCGCGTCGGACTCGCGCAGCCACTGGGGGCGACCGCCGACGACCTTGCGACCGATCCGGCGCAGCGCGTCCATCGTGTGCGGGCCGCAGGAGCCGTCGGGTGTCAGCCCGACCTCGCGCTGGAACTGCGCCACGGCCCGGGAGGTCCGGATGCCGTAGATGGCGTCGGCGCGGCCGACGTCGTACCCCATCTCCAACAGCCGTTCCTGGAGTGACCGGACATCCTCGCCGGTGAGCGGCTCGGGGATCGCGTGGTAGAGGGTGCGGGCACCGAGTCGCCAGCGTGCGGCGTCCAGCGCGCCCCAGGTCTCCGAGCCGACCCGGCCGTCCACGCTGAGCCCGCGGGACTGCTGGAAGGCGCGGACCGCGCGTTCGGTGTCCAGGTCGAACTCGTCGCTGTGCGGGCCGGCGGCGGCGAGTAGGTCGAGGTTGGTGAGGATGGTACGGATCTCCGTGACCGCTGGTCCCCGGTCTCCGGGTCGGATCGGACGCACGCACGACCCCCTCTGCACGAGTCTGGCTGGCCGGGCGGCGGCCCTGGGTTGAGGCTATGCGTTCCGGGCCGGTGACGGGCTCGGGCCGGGAAAAACAGCGAACCCCGCACCCGACGAGCGGGTACGGGGTTCGGTGGTGTCTGCGCTGGTCAGAGGGCCGATTCGATGAGCCGGACCAGCTCGCCCTTCGGCTTGGCGCCAGCGATCGACTGGACCGGCTGGCCGTTCTTGAAGACGGTGAGGGTCGGCACCGACATGACCCGGTAGGCCCGGGCGGTCTCCGGGTTCTCGTCGATGTTGATCTTGACGATGGTGACCTGGTCGCCCATCTCGCCCGCGATCTCCTCGAGCAGCGGCGACACCTTGCGGCACGGCCCGCACCACTCGGCCCAGAAGTCCACCAGTACCGGTTTGTCGGCCTGCAGCACGTCAGCGACGAAGCTCGCGTCCGTGACCGCCTTGGTATTTCCCACTATTGCCCTCCTCCGGGATGTGTTTCCTGTTTCAGCTGAGCGTCGCGATGAACCGCTCGGCGTCGAGCGCGGCGGCACAGCCGGTGCCGGCCGCGGTGATCGCCTGGCGGTAGGTGTGGTCGACCACGTCGCCGGCGGCGAAGACGCCGGGCACGCTCGTGCGGGTGCTGGGCGCCTGGACCTTCACGTAGCCCTCGTCGTCCAGTTCGACCTGGCCCTGAAACAGCTCACTGCGGGGGTCGTGACCGATGGCCACGAACACGCCGGTCGCGTCCAGCACCTTGGAGTCGCCGGTGTGCACGTTGCGGACCCGTACACCGGTGACCTTGCCGGCAGCGCCCAGGACCTCTTCGACGGTGCTGTTCCACTCGACCTTGATCTTCCCGTTGCTCAGCGCCCGGTCGGCCATGATCTTGCTGGCCCGGAACGAGTCGCGCCGGTGGACGATCGTCACCGAGTCGGCGAAGCGGGTGAGGAAGCTGGCCTCCTCCATCGCCGAGTCGCCACCGCCGACGACGACGATGTGCTGGTTGCGGAAGAAGAAGCCGTCACAGGTGGCGCACGAGGAGACACCGTGCCCCAGGTACTCCTGCTCGCCCGGCACGCCCAGCGGACGCCAGGCCGAACCGGTGGAGAGGATCACGGCGCGGGCCCGGTAGGCGGTCTCGCCGACCCACACGGTGCTCACCGCGCCCGAGCCGGAGTCGCCGGTGTCGACCAGCTCGACCCGCGTCACGTCGTCGGTCAGGAACTCGGCGCCGAACCGCTCGGCCTGCTTGCGCATGTTGTCCATCAGCTCCGGGCCGAGGATGCCGTCGGCGAAGCCGGGGAAGTTCTCCACCTCGGTCGTGGTCATCAGCGCGCCGCCGGACTGGACACCCTCGATGATCAGCGGCTTCAGGTTGGCGCGCGCCGCGTAGACCGCCGCCGTGTAACCGGCCGGGCCGGAGCCGATGATGATCAGGTTGCGGACCTCGTCCACTGCCGTCTCCCGAGTTGTGTGTTCGGCGTCGGCGCGCGCACCGATGCTGATCCGAGTGCCGACGCCTGGGGGGTGCCGGCAGCTGACTTCCAGAATGTCATCGTACGAAGCGGGGATTCCCGAACCGGGCAACCGGTGGGTCAGGTCACGTGGACCCTCATCGTGCTGCGGATTCACCCTACCCGCGCCGAATACCGGCTGTCCGAGCCGGACCCGGGTACGCCACACTCGGCGCCGCTCACCCAGGCCCAGCGCGCTCCGGCGGCGTCGGTGAACCGGATGACGAGCGCCTGCTCACCCTGGAACCGCGCGTAGTCGATCACTTCGACGACCAGCGGGCCCGAGCCGTGCTCCGCCGCCACGGACGCCAGGCAGGCGGTCAACGCGGCCTCGTCGGTGAGCCGGGCGAGCTGGTTCGACCCGTTGGGGGCGGGCCGTCGGTCGCCTCCGGCGTCCACCCCGGGCTGCTCGCCGGGGCCGCTGCTGCTCGCGCCCAGCATCGGAGACGGCGGACTCGGCGTACCGCCGAGGTTCTGCGGGGTGTAGTCGGTACGGCTGTGCAGCGTCGGGCCGGACGTGCGGACCGTCCCGCCGGCCGCGATGCCTTCCGGCGCGCTGGCCGGACGGTCCATGGCACCGGTGTCCGCGGTGTCGATCGACAGGCGGTTGAGCCCCAAGCCGAGTGCGACGACGACGACGGCGGCGGCCGCGACGGTCACCGGGGCGGCGTTGCGGACCCAGCGGCGCTGCCGGCGACCCGGGCCGGTGGAGCCGCCGCGCCCCGACTCGGCAGGGGACGGGCTGGTGGGTCGACGTCCACCCTGTGCCGGCACGGTCACCGGCGTGGCGGCGGCCACCTCGGGCGACCCGATGGCGTCGTCCGCCGGGCTGTCCGCTGCCGCCAGCGCGGCGGCGATTCGTTCGGCGACGGCGGACGGCAGCCCCGGGGCAGGCTCGGCCCAGCGGGCCAGGTCGGTGCGGACCTGCGTCACCGCGGGTGCCAGCAGCGCGTACGCCTCGGCCCAGGCCGGGTCCGCGGCCACCAGCCGGGCGACCTGGGCCTGCTGCGGCGTGCCGTCCAACGCGCCGCCGAGGTAGTCAGCGAGCAGGTCGGCGTCGACCTCCCTGAACTCCTCGGTGGTCACGTGTCCCCCTGATTGGCGTCCAGCCGGAAGCGAACCGACCCCGATCCGACGCCCTCGGCCGGGCGTGGGTTCCCCGGCGTGACGCCGGGCACGTCCGAGTCGGTGCCGACCCCTCCAGGGCGCGCCGACGCCGCCGGACGGAGATGTCCGAGCAGCACCGCCAGCCGGGCCCGGCCCCGGGCGCACCGACTCTTCACCGTTCCCTCGGCGACACCGAGGATGCGGGCCACCTCGGCCACCGGATAGCCCTGCACGTCCACCAGCACCAGGGCGGCCCGCTGCTCGACCGGTAGCGCGGCGAGTGCCGCGCGGACGACGAGCACCGTGTCGTGGTCCTGGATGGGCGCGGCCGGCTCGACACCGCCGGTGCCCGACCCGTCGCCGGACCGGTTGCCGTCGGGCAACGGCACTGTGGGGTGCGCCTGCCGGCGTCGGATGCGGTCCAGGCAGGCGTTCACGACGATGCGGTGCATCCACGTGGTGACGGCGGAGTCACCACGGAAGCGGCCCGCCGCCCGGTGTGCCGACAACAGGGCGTCCTGTAGCGCGTCGGCGGCCTCCTCGCGGTCGCCGAGCGTCCGCAGGGCCACCGCCCAGAGCCGGTCGCGGTGCCGGTGGAACAGCGCGGCGAAGGCGTTCCGATCGCCGGCGACGTGGGCGCGCAGCAGCTCAAGGTCCGTTGCCGCGTCGCGCCCGTCCATCACCACGTCCGGCTGATGTGGTGCCCGGGGCGTGCTGCCCGACTCACGAACCCTGGACCGTGATCTCCTGCACTCCGAGCTTGAAGCCGTCGTCGTCGCCGTTGGGCGGCAACTCGGTGAACCAGAGCAGCAGGTAGCGGTACTTCTGGTCGGCGTTGAACCCGTTGAAGGTCATCGTGGTGCCGTCGTGCTCCTTGAGGACACCGATCTCCGTCTTGTAGTTCGCCACCATCGACTTGTCGCCGTTTGAGGTCGACGGGTAGGGGTTCGTGCCGGCGAGCAGCTTCGCGGTGGCGCCTCGACCGGAGAGCACAGCCTGCACCGACTTCACCGTGTGCGGGGAACCCAGGTCGAGCCAGACACCCATGCCGGACTTGAGGTTCCCGTACGTGGCGTTCGGGTAGCGGTCGGTCTCCCAACCCTTGTCGTTGTCACCGTCGATCATCTTCTTGGCGCCGTCGAGCTCGTCCCGGGGGGCGCTGTCCGGGTCAATGATCTTGATGTCCTGCACCTTGAGATTGCGAACCGCGGCGGCGGCCGGGGTGGCCTCCCCGGCCGGAGCGCTGGCGCTGGGCGTGGCCCCGGCGGTGTCCTGCGGGTTCTTGTCGTCGCCGCCGAGGGCGCTGATCCCGATGAGCAGACCGACCAGGGCGACCGCCAGCAGACCGGCGATGCCGATGGCAACCTTACGACCGCCGGCGGCGGCCAGCGGCGACGGCTCTTCCTCGGTGTCGGCGGCGAACCGCAGCGGCCCGCCGTGGTCGAGGTAGTGCTCCTCCTCGGCGGGCACGTCCAACCGGGCCAACTCGGCCGCCAGCACGTCGGACGACGGCGGCGCGATGTCGGCGTCGAGCAGGTCCATGGTCAGGTCGTCCAGGTACGCGGGCACACCGGCCCGGATCTGGCGGGGCGCCGCGAGGACGCCGCTGGCGTCCCGGACCGCGTCCGGGATGGCGGCCCGCCCGTGGCCCGCGGTGGCTCCGCGCAGCGGCGCCTCGGTGTGCGGCCAATGACCGGTCAGCGCGAAGTAGAGGACGCCGCCGACCGCCCGGATGTCGCTCTCCTGGCTGTCGTCGCCGTCGGTACGGGCGTCGGCCAGGACGACGCGACCATCGTCGCTGATCATGACTGTGCCGGGGTGGACGTTGCCGTGCACCATACCGGTGGCGTGCACCGCGGCCAGAGCGCTGGCGACGGCGTTGCCGATCGCGGTGGCCCGGGCCGGGTCCAGCGGACCCTCGGCGGCAAGGTCGCGCAGCGACTGCCCGTCCACCCACTCACGGACCACGTACGCCCGCTCGGCCTCGTCGATGGCGTCGTAGACGCCGACCAGGTTGGGGTGGATGACCCGGCTGGCCGCGACGGCTGCCTGAAGCATCTCGGTGGCGGAGTCGCCACCCGGGTAGCGCAGCACCACCGCGACAGGGCGGCGCAGGATGACGTCGACCCCGCGCCACACCAGCCGACCCGCGCTGTCGTTGTTGATGTGCTCGACCAGCTCGTAACGCTCGGCGAGGATCTCACCGGCCGTGGGAGCACCGAAGGTCATGACAGGCGGAGCGCTCTCGTCCGCCTCCTGACCCTCGCCGACCTGGGTCACCCGTCCTCCCTCGGTGATCGTGTCGATCGATGGACCCGAACTGCTGGGCATGTGGCTTCCCGCTCTGCCGTCGAAGGAACCGGCCAGCCGGTGTCGACGCCCAGCGTCGGCGCCCGCCGTACCCGTCGAGAGCGACCTTACCCGGGTTGCCCGTCTCCCCGACATGTCATCTTCTGGCCGTACCCGGCGGGGTGCCGGGGATCGGAGAAGTCGTCCGGTTACGACCGTTGTCAGCCACGTTGCTGGCACATGTACTAGCTAATCTACGGCTTCACCGCAAGTGACCGACGTCGGGGCCGGGTCGGGCGTGGTGCCCTCGTTCCACAGCCAGTTCCCGCCGATCGGGGGGCCACGCTCAGCCGTACGGTTGGTTATCCACAGGCCGATCCGGTGGCTGACCGGTGAATCGCGGAGTTATCCACAGGTGCATCCCCAGCCTGGTGATCCATGGTCACGTTCCGTGTGGCGGTGGCGATTGGTTCTTGAAATCTCGCCGTCAGCGACCGAGGCGCCGGCGAACCATGCCGACGACTTCGGTGATCTCCCCGATTCGCAGCACCATGGCCAACCCGAGGTACGTCCCACCGATCACGGCACCGCCGATCACGAGCTGGATGATGGCCTCCAGGCGTGTCGGCGTGTCGTCGCCGGGCAGCAGCTTGACCACCAGCAGGCCGACCAGTGCCGCACCGAGTGCCGCGACCAGGACCCGACCGCCGGTACGCATGATCTCCCCGAGGCCGATGCGGCCGACCCGGGGGCGGAGCAGCCAGGCGGAGCCGATCGCTGCGGCCAGGTAGGAGACCGCGTTACCGATCATCATTCCGGCGCCGGCGAAGCTGGCGGAGAAGGCCACGAAGAGCACCACCTGCACGCCGATCCGCAGCGCCACCACGGGGATGTTGATCAGCGCGGGGGTGCGGGTGTCCGGCAGGGCGTAGAAGGCGAAGGTGAAGAGCTGGCTCACCGCGAACGGGACCAGCGCCAGCGCGGCGGCCAGGAGCACGACGGAGGTGGCGGTCGCGTTGTCCTCGTTGAACGCGCCGAACCGGAACAGCGTGAACGCGATCGGAGTGGCGAGGACGGCGTAGCAGACCGCGATCGGGGCGAGGACAGCCGTGACCGTACGGGTTCCGCGCGACAGGTCGGCGGCGACGTCGGCGAGCCGGCCGTCGGCGGCGGCGGCGCTCATCCGGGGCATCAGCGCGGTGATGATCGAGACCGCGATGATCCCGTGTGCGGTCATCAGCAGGAGGAAGACGTTGTTGTAGATCAGCGGGCCGGCGGCGTTCTTCTTGCCGGCCCGGTTCAGCAGGTTGAACAGCACGATGAGGCCGACCTGGCTCACGGCGACGTAGCAGATCATCCACGCCCCGAGCCGGCCCAGCTCGCGCAGGCCGAGCGCGCGGAAGTCGAAGCGCAGCTTCCAGCGGAAGCCGACCTTGCGCAGCGCCGGCAGCAGCCCTGCCGCCTGGATCGCGACGCCGAGCAGGGTGCCGCCGCCGATGAGCAGGATCCGCCCGGTGGTCATCTCACCCGGCTTGACGATCTTCGCGCCGAACACGGCGATGTAGAGGCCGGCGGTGCCGATCACGACCAGGTTGTTCAGGATCGGCGCCCACATCGGGGCGGCGAAGTGCCCCCGGGTGTTGAGCACCGCGCTGATCAGTGCGCTGAGCCCGGAGAAGAAGATCATCGGCAGCATCAGCCGGGCCAGCCCCGTGACGAGTTGTGAATAGTCACCGGCCGCATCACCGCTGCCGTACAGCCAGGTCAGCGTCGAGGCGAACAGGACCGCGACGAGGGCGGCAGCGCCCAGCGCCAGCACCGCCAGGGTGAGTAGCCGCTGGGCGTACGCCTGGCCGCCGTCGGTGTCGGTCTTGCGGCGGCGGACCAGCACGGGGATCAGCACGCTGGTGAGCACGCCGCCGAGCAGGAACTCGTAGACCATTCCGGGCAGGATCTGCGCGGTGGTGTACGCGTCACCGACCAGCGCGCCGCCGAGCGCCGCCGCGATGACCAGGTTGCGCAGGAAGCCCGTACCCCGGCTGACCAGGCTGCCGATCGCCATCACCGCGCTGTTGGCCGCCGCGCTCGCCTCGCCGACCTGTTCCTGCGGCGGGGCGGTCGACTCCATGGCCGGCTGGTTCAGCGGCTCGGCGGAGATGAAGGTGGCACCGTCGGAGGGGCGGACGTCGGCTCCCGCACCGCCGTCCCGCGTGGCGTTCGCGCTGCGGTAGAGCCCGCCGCTCATCTCCAGCCTCCCAGGGGGTACGTCGAGCCGGGCACCGACCCGCACGTCACAAACCTTAGCCACCCCACACCCGTTACCCGCGCCCGGCGGACGCGATGCCGATCGGGCCCGATAGGCTGGCGATCCCATGTCCGAAGCCTCCGCTCCCCACGCCGCCGACCGCCGCGACCTCACCGCCGCGCAGCGCAACGCCGTCGCCGAACTGCTCCGGGTTTCCCCGGTCGCCGACGAGTTGGGCCGCCGTTTCGTCCGTGCCGGTCACGAGCTGCACCTGGTGGGCGGTTCGGTGCGGGACGCGCTGCTCGGCCGGCTCGGCGACGACCTGGACTTCTGCACCGACGCCCACCCCGACGAGACGTTGCGGATCATCAAGGGCTGGGCCGAGTCGATCTGGGAGACCGGCCGCGAGTTCGGCACCATCGGCGCGCAGCGCGACGGTCTCCGGCTGGAGATCACCACCTTCCGTGCCGAGTCGTACGACCAGGTCAGCCGTAACCCGGTGGTGGTGTACGGCACCAGCCTCGACGAGGACCTGAAGCGGCGCGACTTCACCATCAACGCGATGGCCGTCAGCCTGCCGGACCACCGCTTCACCGACCCGCACGGTGGGCTGGCCGACCTCTCCGCGCAGGTCATCCGTACGCCCAGTACCCCGCGTGAGTCCTTCGGTGACGACCCGCTGCGCATGCTGCGGGCCGCCCGGTTCGCCGCCCAACTGCGCTTCGCCGTCCACCCGGATGTGCACGTCGCGATGACCGAGATGGCCGCCGACCTGGACCGGATCACCGCCGAACGGATCAGGGACGAGTTCACCAAGCTGCTCTGCGGCGCAGACCCCATCACCGGGCTGCGTCTGCTGGTCGACACCGGCCTGGCCGAGCGGTTCCTTCCCGAGCTGACCGGGCTGAAGCTGGAGATCGACGAGCACGCCCAGCACAAGGACGTCTACGAGCACACGCTGACGGTGGTCGAGAACGCGGTCTCGTACGAGGATGAGGGCTGCGACTTCGTCCTGCGGATGGCCGCCCTCATGCACGACGCGGGCAAGCCGGCGACGAAGGCTGTCGGGTCCGACGGTCGGGTCAGCTTCCACCACCACGAGGTGGTCGGCGCCCGGCTGACCAAGGCCCGGATGAAGGCGATGCGGTACCCGAAGGAGCTCACCGCGAAGGTGACCGCGCTGGTCGCGCTCCACCTGCGCTTCTACGGGTACGGCCGGGGCGAGTGGACCGACTCGGCGGTGCGTCGCTACGTCGCCGACGCCGGTGACCTGCTGCCCCGCCTGCACAAGCTGACCCGCTCGGACTGCACCACCCGCAACCGTCGTAAAGCGGCCCAGCTCGCCGCCGACTACGATGCGCTGGAGGAGCGAATCGCTCGGCTAGCCGCCGAGGAGGACCTGGCCCGGGTACGCCCCGACCTGGACGGCAACGCGATCATGGAGTTGCTGGGCGTACCGCCGGGGCCGGTCGTGGGGCGGGCCTGGAAGCACCTCAAGGAACAGCGCCTGGAGCACGGGCCCCTGGACCGCGACGCCGCCGAGGCCGAGCTGCTCCGCTGGGCCCGATCCGAAGGCCTGATCTCCTAACTCTGTTCGTTCCCACCCCATACCCCGCCGATCTTGCCTTTGGGTCGTCGATATGAGGGGTCTGCCCTCTTTTGTCGCGACAGTAAGTGCAAGATCGACGGGGCGGGGCGGGTAACTGACTAGTGCAGCACCGCGTTAATCCTTGAGTGGTTCATGCCGCTTTGAGGGGTCGTCCGTCGTATGTCCATCGGAAGGGCTTGGCGGTTCGGTTGTAGACGATGACGAAGTTTTCGATCTTGTCGGCGAGGTCCTGCCGTGAGGTGAACTCGCCACGGCGTAGCAGTCGTCTGGTCAGGATCGAGAAGAACAGTTCGGCCTGGTCAAGCCAGGACGCGTGGGCGGGGGTGTAGTGCGGCTGGAAGCGGGGGTGTTCGCGTAGCCACTTCTTGGTCGCCTTCGAGGTGTGCGACGAGCCGTTGTCGAGCACGAGGTGAACAGTCAGCTTCGGGTCGATGTGGGCATCGAGCATGGTCAGGAAGGCGATGAAGGTGGCCGAGTCGTTTCGGGTGATCTGTTCAGTAAGGATTTCGCCGGTGTGCACGTGCAGGGCCGCGACGATGGAGACGGTGCCGTGGCGGACGTACTCGAACTCGCGTCGAGCCGCGCGGCCGGGCCGGGCCGGCTGGTCGGGATGCTTGCGGCTACGGGCGGCGATGGCTGTCTTCTCGTCGATGCAGACCACCACGGAATCGGCGGGCTGGTTGAGGTACAGGTCGCAGACCTGGGCGGCCTTGGTGAAGAAGGCGGGGTCGGGGCGGCGGG